>NZ_CAKMJU010000057.1:0-39956 GCF_927416815.1 uncultured Acetobacterium sp.
CGTCAGACCAGAAGTTTGCCGCCGGCTTCCTTCAGATTCCCCGTCGCCGGGGACACCCTTGCCTTGAGCTATGCACTTGGCACTACCTACCCGTGCTCGGGACTTTCACCCGTTAGATTGCGCCCATGCCGGGCGCACTGCAAATAGCCAAAGGATGGCTCCTTTGGCTAAGGCTAAAAATTTATCTTTATCGCCGTTTTAAATCATCAGCTTAAACGTCTTTTTCGAGACTGGCAATTTTTTTCTGAAACTCCAACGTTCGACTGATGGTCTCTTCATCGAGGTCATTAAAATCAATGTAGTCACCAGTGACGATGTAAAAAACTGTTTCAAAAACATTGGTCGCGTGATCACCAATTCGCTCAAGGTAAGAACCAACAAAAATAAATACTGAGCCCTGATGAATATTTTTGGGATTATCCATCATATAGGCTAAACAGTCATGATGAATCTGCATGTTCAGAGCATCAATCTCATCTTCTAAATCGACAACTTCGCGGATTTGGCTGATATCTTCATGGATAAAGGCTTGAATCGCAAGTTTTAATAATGTTTGCGCCAGTTCACAGGCTCGGGGAATATCGATGAGGCGTTTCATATAAACGACCTCTGACAATTCCAGCACCCGTTTGGAAATATTGACTGCCAAATCGGCAATCCGTTCCAGGTTGGTAATAATTTTATAGGTCGAAGCCAGCCGTCTCAGATCGGAGGCTACCGGCCCCTGGGTAGCAATCACCCTGCTGACAATCAACTGCAGTTCAATTTCTTTGGCATCAACCAGATCGTCCCGTTCAATCACTGATCTGGCCAGCTCACAATCCTGAGTTTTTAATGCTACCACTGAATCAGCCAGCATTTTTTCTGTCATCGCCGACATCAGCAAGATTTCGTCTTTGATCATTCGCAGTTCTTTGATATATTCTTTTCGCATAATTTACTCCTTATCAACCGAAACGTCCAGTTATGTAGTCCTCGGTCCGTTTGTCATTGGGATTTGTGAAAATGATCGGTGTTTCGTTAAATTCTATCACCTCACCCATTAAAAAGAAAGCTGTTTTGTCTGAAATTCGCCCAGCCTGTTGCATGGAATGGGTAACAATAATAATGGTAAAGTCTTTTTTGAGACTGGACATCAGATCTTCAATCTTGGCAGTTGCAATGGGATCAAGCGCCGAGGTGGGTTCATCCATTAAGATCACTTCCGGATTCATCGCGATCGTCCGGGCAATGCACAGCCGTTGCTGCTGTCCGCCGGAAAGCCCCAGTGCCGATTTATTCAAACGATCCTTGACCTCGTCCCAAAGTGCCGCCTTCATCAAACTTTCCTTAACCAGCGTATCCAGTTGGGTTTTATCCTTCAGCCCCTGACATTTTGGGCCATAGGCTATATTCTCATAAATACTCATCGGAAAGGGATTGGGTTTCTGAAAAACCATCCCCACCCGCGTTCTAAGATTGATTACATCTATGTTCCCATTTATATCTTGCCCATCAAAAATAATTTGGCCATTAATTTTGACCGAGTCGATCAGATCATTCATCCGATTGAGACAGCGCAGAAAGGTCGATTTCCCACATCCGGAAGGGCCAATAAAGGCGGTTACTTCTTTCTCGCGTATTTCCATATTGATTGCTTTAAGGGCTTGAAAATCTCCATAAAACAAGTCCAGGTTTTTGGTGTTAAACTTTATTTTTGCGTCCATATTACTCCTCATCTTTTATTAAAGACATCCAACTTGTCGGAAGTGATACGGGACAAGATGTTCAGTACAATAACAATTACAATTATGACAATTCCAATGGCACAGGCCAGTTCAATATTCCCTTCTTCTTTTGCCACATAATAGGCTTGCACCGTCAGGGTACTGCCCGGGGAAAAGAGGGTGCCGGGAATCTGTGCTACCGTACCGGCGGTTAGCAGTAAGGCCGCCGACTCGCCCACTACCCGGCCAATGCTAAGCAGAACAGCGGTTGCTATCCCCGGCACTGCACAGGGCAGCACCACCTTGAAGATGGTTTGGAGCTTAGTAGCGCCAAGTGCCAGAGATCCTTCTCTAAATGCCATCGGTACAGTTTTTAAGGCTTCTTCGGTACTTCTAATGATTACTGGCAGCAGGATGATCGCGACGGTCAGGCTTCCCGAGATCAGCGAAATTTGAAAATTCAAGGCGACGACAAAGAAAGCCATCCCAAACAGACCAAAAATAATCGACGGAATTCCCGCCAGACACTCAGCAGCAAAGCGAATCATGTTTACCAGTCTTCCAGGCTTAGCATACTCTGTTAAATAAATTGCCCCAAAAACACCAAGCGGCAATGCCACTAAAAGCGATAACAAGACCATATAAAGCGTCGTGATAATATTTGATTTAATCCCGCCTCCGGGTTGGACAATTTTTACTTTTAATTCGCCCGATTCTGCCGCAATTGCTTCCGCAACTTCAGCCAGCGTCATTCCGGAAAAGTCGTTGCCATTGATACTCTGCACAATATAATCGGTGCGAATTTTAATGTCTTTTCCAGTTGAATCTTTGACACTGTGAAAAGGCGAATCTTTTTCAATATAAGTGATCACAAATTGTTCCCGCTCAGTACTGTGATTTTTATAGGCAACCTTAGCAATCGCGGCTCCAATATTTTTTATATATATTGGCCCCTCCAAATGTGTTTCGTATCGTTTATCATAGGGATTTTTTTTACTTAGCGTTTCTTCATCAATACCCAATGGCACATCATTTGATTCCATAAAGGCATAGACCACCTTTTCATTGAAATCTCGGGTCAAGAAGTCCCAGTTAACCAGACCGATCCCTTTTACAAAAATGAAACCGACAATAAAAAGCAATACACTTAAGGTAATGCCCGTTGCCAGATAGATAATCCCTTTAACTAGAAAATCACTTGCTTTTCGACTCATATTAACTGCCTACCTTTGCCTTTACCAGTTTGTTTACTGCTAGATTGATGATCATGATAAAAATAAATAATACTACCCCGGTTGAATATAATAGTTCCTGATGTACCCCAGACGCGTAGCCCATTTCCAGGGCAATATTGGTGGTCAGCGGCCGAATCTGGTCAAACAGACTGGTGGGAATACCGGCAATCGGGTTCCCGCAAACCAGCATCACTGCCATGGTTTCGCCGATGGCTCGGCCGATCCCCAATATCACTCCGGTCATGATCCCTGAGCGTGCGGCTGGCAAAACAACCTTGAAGATGGTTTGAATTTTTGATGCTCCCAAGGCATAGGAACCTTCGCGATACTCTTTAGGAACGACACTAATTGAAGTTTCCGAAATACTGACCACCGTCGGTAAGATCATGATGGCCAAAACCATAATGGTTGCCAGCAGCGATTCCCCCTGAGCATTGGGTGAAATTTTAAGAACATAGGGAACGATGATTCCCAAACCAAAAACTCCATACAAGACCGATGGGATACCGGCTAATAATTCAACCGCAAAACGAATCACCTTACCAATCCGGGATCCGGCCAATTCAGAAATATAGACGGCGGTGAAAATCGCCACTGGAACGCCAATTAGAATCGCCCCGAAGGTTGCAAGAACTGATCCTACAATCATATAAAAGATCCCATACATGTTTGAACCCGGTCGCCATTCAACGCCGGTTAAAAAATCCCATAAGGGATAACTATTCGAAACAAAGGGTTTGATGCCATTATAAAAAACGAAAACTGTAATCGCAAAAACACTGACCACAGCTACGAAAGCACAGATTAAAAAAAAGTTTTCAATTATTCTTTCTTTTTGTTTCTTACGTTTAATTGCCTGCAAAATAAACGCTCCTTTTCTTACCCATACTGGTTGCCTGATGTCATGGGATTATTTTAATAACGAGAGACTCCTTTTCAGGAGTCTCAGTTTTTTTGTATTAAACTGCTGAGATACCGCCATTATCTTCAACGATAGCCTGTCCTTCAGTGGTCATCAGGAAGTCAAGGAATGCCAGCGTTGCATCATCAACCTTTGATTGATCATAGACTGCCAGGAAGGGACGAGAAATTTTGTAGGTTTTGTTCTTGACATTATCGACAGTTGCTTTGACACCGTCAACATCGATTGCGGTAACGGTTTTATCAACAAAGGTTAGTGAAACATAACCAATCGCATTGGCATTTCCGGCTACAGTCGTTTGAACATTTCCGTTACCTTCTTTAATCGTAGCGTCTGGTTTTAATTTTTCTTCAAACTTAACGAGTTCTTCAAAAGCACCACGGGTTCCTGATCCATCTTCCCGAGATACAACCACTATCGGTGAATCTACTCCACCAACTTCATTCCAGTTGGTGATTTCGCCCATGTATATTTTTCCAACCTGTTCAGTTGTCAAGTTTGTGACGGTATTGGCTGGGTTTACGACAACCGCAATACCATCAAAAGCAAAGATTAATTCCGTTAGGCTACCCTTTTCTTCTGCTTTCAAATCTCGGGATGCACAACCAAAGGAATAGGTACCGGCGGTTGCCCCTTTAATCCCATCGGATGAACCGGTTCCGCTGTAGGTAAACTTGGCATCCGGGTTTAGGGCAGTGAACTCTACACCGGCTGCATCAATAACTTTCTGTACTGACGTGGAACCGCCACCGTTGATTTCTCCCGAAATCGCGTCTTTGTTAGTTGAAGTTGTTGCCGTTGTTGATCCTGAAGAACCACATCCTGCGAGGGTCAGCACCGTTGCACCGACTAGTAGTGCTACTAAAACTTTTTTTAAGCTTTTTGACATTTTTTTCTCCTTCAAATTTCCTTAATTTTCGTTGTTTGCATAGCTATCTTACCAAATAAAAATCCATAAAAGGTTTTGAGGAGGTAAAGAGATTGTTAACACTCTGTTAAATTGACAATCAAAAAGAGAGGTATTTCTACCTCCCCCTTTGAATCGATTTGTTTTTTTACATTTACTTTGATTTTAAAGCGAATCGCTCTCAAGTTGACCTTTCTGATCAGAAATGATAGGCAAGCATTTCTATTCGTTACTCAACCGGTGCTAAAAGCGGCCCAGCTGTCTTTTTTTGGGGACTAAATCCAGGATTTTCGCAATAACCCATTTGTGCTTCTAAATCAATCACCCGATCACAAATCCGGTTGACTAACTTTTCTTCATGACTGACCAGCAAGATCCCCATATTGCGTTCCTTTGCCAGTTCCAAAACGACCGACCAAATTTGCGCCTGGGTGATGGCATCGAGCATGGTTGTCATTTCATCAGCGATGATAAAGCGGGTATCTGGTGATAAGGCTCTGGCAACACAAAACCGTTGCAGCTCACCACCGGATAATTCATTGGGCCAACGATCCATCCAGGCCGCTTCGATCCCTAACCGTTTGAGCAAATCTTTATCAACCTGCCAACCTTCATTGACCGAATCCCGAATTCGCCATCTGGGATTAACCGATTTTTCGGGATGCTGAAAAATTAGCTGTACCGGATTATAGCCACTAATCGGTTTATCATTACCACTTAAGATGACCTTTCCTTCCCGGGGTGTCTCATAACCAGCAAGAACCTTGGCCAGGGTCGTTTTTCCACAGCCGCTGTTGCCGGTTAAACCAACAACTTCACCGGATTCAATCGTTAAACTGATATGCTTAAAGATCCACTTGTCTTTATGATAGCCAAAGCCTAGATTTTTTGCTTCAAGTTGCATGGATACACCTCACTTTTCCGCCTCTGAGATCACGCATCTCAGGCCTGTCGGCGCGACATTCTGCGGTTCTTAGTTGACACCGGGGTTCAAATAAACAACCCGAAGGTAGATCTGCCGGTGTTGGTTGAAAGCCGGGAATCGGTTTAAAGTCATTTTCCGGCAATGCCATCCATAATGCCTTCGTATAAGGATGCCGCAGCGCTTCGCCACGATCTTTAAAGTCTTCAATCGGCGCCAGTTCAAGGGTTGTCCCAGCGTAAAACACAGCAATCCGGTCGGCAATTTTCATCGCCGCTTCGATATCATGGGTAATCATCATGACCCCACAGCCTTGGCTCGCTAGTTCCTTGAGATGGGATAGCGTTTCCGCGACCACCTCCGGATGCAGTCCCGGCGTCGGTTCATCGGCAATGATCAACCTGGCGCCACCGCTAACCGCCGTAGCCACCAAAACCCGGCGTGCCATCCCCCCGGATAATTGGAAGGGATATAAGACCCCGGCCGCCTCAGACAAATGATAGCGTTTGAATAGTTGCTCTTGGACGGCTTTGGCGTCCTTTGTTTTAATGGTGTTTTGAACCTGCTGACCAACCCGCATTAAGGGATCGAGATAATTGACCGACTGGGGAATTAGACTGATTTGATTGCCGCGAAGCAACTTTTGTCGCTCTACTGTCAGTGCTTCTCCATTGTAGCTGATCGTCCCGGAAACCTTGGCATTAGAAGGCAGTATACCGAGTATCGCGTGCGCCAGCAAACTTTTTCCCGACCCACTAGATCCGACTACAGCGACAATCTCGCCGCTTTTAACGCTGACATCTAAATCACAAATGACTTCGAGATTTCGTTGCTTTAAACCTTTTTGATACTGAACAAAGGCGACGGAAAGATCCTCAACCAGCAGTAGTTCATCTTTTGGGGCGCTTAATGGTTGACTCAAACCCTTATCCAAATAGCCGGGTTGATTGTTTTGGGTGTTTTTAATGTTATTGTAGCTATTCATTTTTGCTTACTCCTTTGTCTACTCATGGGCACTATGGGGGTCAAGCAACGTCCGCAGGTTATCACCAATCACGTCAAAGGCTCTGACAATAATAAGCAGCGATAAACCTGGGAAAAACGCCAACCACCACATCCCCGCTGCCAGATATCCCATCGATTCGGATAAGATCACGCCAATCGCCGGTGAGTGCGGTGATAAGCCAAAACCCAAAAAGGTAATTGCTGCCTCATGTAAGATAGCATGTGGAAAAATCAGAATCAGGCCGACAAAAAATTGCGGCAGCAAATGAGGCAGGATATGTTTGGTGGCAATCCATAAGCGGCTTCTGCCTAGGTGCCTTGAGATTTGAACATACTGAGAGGTTCTCACCTGCATCACCTCGGCGCGGATCACCCGGGTAAGACTCGGCCAATGGGTTAATGCTACCCCAATGATGACCCCCTTGGCGCCACCACCGAAAACAACGGCAATCAAAACCAGGGCGACCAGGTGAGGAACACCCATAAATAAATCGACCAGCCAGGAAATAGCAGCATCCACTTTTTTTCCCATGGTTGCGGCGCACATTCCCAACACCAGAGCAATCACCACGCTAACGCTCGATGCCAGCAAGCCAATTTGAATACTGATCGATAAGCCCTTAATCGTTCGGGTAAACATATCGCGTCCCAGCCAGTCGGTTCCAAAGGGGTGTGCCCAGGATGGTGCCAGATTCTGCTGGGAGAAATTGGTGGCAATTGCTTGATTGCTCATTAATTGTGCTGCGATCATGATAGCAATCAGCAGCGTCGAACTGATCCCGATGACGATCAGGGTCTTCTGCCGACGATTCAATTGAAGATGAAGGCTCCCACTTCCAATGATCCCACCAAACAAGTTGTTTTCTGCTTTTGATAAGCCATTCATACTGAAGACCTGCCTTCCTTAATCCGGGGATCGACCACACTACAGATAATATCGCCAATCAGATTCCCTGTGAATACAAAAACAGCACTGATTAAGACAATCCCGAGTAGTAGCGGCACATCGCCTCGCAAGCCGGCCTGAACCGTCGCCTGACCTAAACCAGGGTAGGAAAAAACCTGTTCGGCCAGCACTGATCCCCCAAATAATTCGCTAAAGGATGCAAATTGAAGGGTCACTGCCGGAAGTGAAATATTTCGTAGTCCGTGTTTCCAAACCAAGCCAAAACCGGACTCCCCATTGGCTCTGGCAAAAAGCACATAATCACTGGCTAACACATCCAGCAGTTTTTGTCGGGTATGCAAAGCAATATTGGCAACCCCAACAATGCTGAGTGTCAGCGCCGGTAAGATGAGATGATAGAGTTTCTCAGACAGGGTGACATTCTCTGATAATACGCCCACCGGTACACCCAGTCCAATCGGAAACCAGCCTAACCCAACTGAAAAAATCATCAGTAAAATCAAACCCAGCCAGAAGGTTGGGGTTGCCGCCAGGGTCAAGCAATACCATTTAATCGCCCGATCGATCAATTTGCCCTGGTTCATGCCGGCGACGATTCCCATTATAAATCCAAAAATTCCGGACAGTACCCAGGCCACCCCCATCAGCGCCAGCGAAGCGGCAAAACGCTTTCCAATAACATCGATAACCGGTTCGCGGTAAATCATTGAGGTACCAAAATCACCCTTGACAATTGCCCCCGCCCAATTAAAGAATTGCTCAACCGGAGGCTTATCAAGCCCCCAGTTTTCGGCAATTTGTTCCCGCTGTTCTTCCGAAACCCGCATCATATCGGCTCCAATATAAGCCTGTACCGGATCAATCGGGGAGTTTTTGACCAGAATGAAGGAAACAATGCATAGGGCAATCAGCAAAGAGATCATCCGCAGTGTTTTGCCAAATACATATTTAGCTGAATTCATGGTTATTTCCGTCGCCATTCGGTGATATTAGCGGTAATTGGCCAGCCATGACCATGGGGTTCGGTGCGGCTTTGGCCAATGTCCAAATCATCACTGACTAGATAGATATGATCCAGATTAACTAACCAGGCCCAGGGTGCATCGCCTAAGCTACTGAAGCCGGTTTGTCCGTCCCACTGGGCTTTTTTCCAGAGTTCGTTGGCGGCTGCCTCGTCTGTTGTTACCAATGCCTGATTCATATAAGCATCGGCTATTTCATTTTTGTAGAAAGTCGGGTTGTTGTACTCGATACCGGCGTTGCCGCTATAGTAAATATTATACATCTCAATCGGATCGTGGCTGCCCCAACCAAACAAGACGGCATTTGAATGCATCAGTTTTTCAATTTCATCCCAGCTTTTTCCCTCAACATTTACTTTGATTCCTATTGGAGAGATCATATCAATAACGGATATCGCCAAGGATTGTCTGACCTTATCGGATGACGGATAGAGTAATGTGAACTCGGCCTTAACGCCATTTTTTTCCACAACACCATCGCCATCACTGTCAACCCAGCCACCGTCGGCCAGAATCTTTTTGGCACCTTCAACATCGCCATCGGTAATAGCAGTCGCCTCATTCCCCCAAGGCAGTCCATCACTGACCGAATAAGCTTCCGAGCCATAGCCAAGCAGCACGCCGTCAACTAATTTTTGTCGGTCAATCCCATAGCTAATCGCTTTCCTGATCGCCAGATCGGAGGTGACATCATTACCAATCGGGTAACCTGCGGCTGTTGTTGTGCCTGATTTTAGATATGGCAGCGCAATCCCCCGATTGTCAACACTATCAACCGATTTGATGGTCATGCCGGTCACTTCCTGACTGGTCAAAGAAGGAACAATCGATGCCATATCAACTTGGCCAGCCTTGGCTGCTGCATAGGTGGCTTCGCCGCTGAGATATAAGAAGGTCACCTTATTGAATTCCGGTTTAGTTCCATAATAATAGGAATTGGCTTCGACAATCAGTTGTTGCCCCTTGTCCCATTGGACAAATTTAAAGGGTCCGGAACCAACTGGATTTTGAGCATAATCACTGCCATAGCTGGC
The DNA here is from genome assembly GCF_927416815.1 of uncultured Acetobacterium sp. Taxonomy (NCBI): domain Bacteria; kingdom Bacillati; phylum Bacillota; class Clostridia; order Eubacteriales; family Eubacteriaceae; genus Acetobacterium; species uncultured Acetobacterium sp. The sequence continues at coordinate 9,661 of NZ_CAKMJU010000057.1, forward strand.
CTTCGGGACAATACCCAGGGCAGCGGTTGTGTAGAGGAAGGTTGATTGCGGTTTATTGAGTATAAATTCGACCGTATAATCATCGATTGCCTTGGCACTGGCCAGTACCCCTAAATCAACCACCGATCCGCTATTAGCAGCGGTCTCATATGTAAATACCACATCAGCAGCCGTTAACGGCGTACCATCGGAGAACTTCACATCCTTGCGAATCTGATAGGTCCAGGTTAAACCATCCGCACTGATGGTATAATCGGTGGCCAGATCGTTGATAATCTTCAAATCATTGTCGCGGGTCAGAAGTGTACTCTGAAACAGCGGCGAGCCATATCGACCCCAACCGGTAGTGGGATCAAAACCATCATCCGGTTCCCCGCCAATGGCTAATACCAACTCATCTTTGGCTCGCTCAGTTTTACCCTGAGTGGCACTATTTCCTGAACAACCAGCCAGCACCGTTGTCAACAACAGGCAGGCTAATCCTAAACATAATAATTTTTTCTTCATCTTTTCTCCTAATTTCTTTTAAATTATTTCTTTTAATTGACTATTTTGTATATAAAAAAACCATGAAAAGTCCTTCCCCCAGGGGAATAGAAACCTTCATGGTTACATTTTTTAAGTCAGAACGGATCATTAGCATTTCGCAAAAAAGCCATGAAGATGCTTACACAACATTCATGGCTTAAAGTGATTTCATATCACAGTTATTTTTTAAATTTTCATTTGTTTAATCAGCTAACCTTATTCACATTGATGAACTGTTTTGAATTATACCTGTATATAGCGGTTTTGTCAAGCTGGTTAATTCCTTATATATTATCAGGATTTATTGCTGATTAATGATGGTTTTTCTTTATCTGAATATCGCTGACAACTGATAGTTACTTTTTTGTTAGTCAAAGACCTCCTGAATTAATGCCCTTAGTTCCGCATACATCTCCAGGTCTGAGAGCGGTGCCAATGCCGCCAGCACGCCTTTGTAGTACCAGGCCTGTTTTTCCTTGCCTCTGACAAAAATATCCCAGATGTCATCGCCAATTCTTTCGTAGTCTGCTTTGACACTCCTGAGATTGGCCAGTTTATCGGCGCAGGCCAGCATCTGCATCTCCCGGGTTGCTCGGTTTTTTAAAAAATCGATGGTATTCTGCTTGCGTTTTTCCCAGGACAATCCTTTGTTTTCAGAATCGGAGGCGACCAGGTCGGCCACCTTTTCGCCGAACTCCCGGCGAATCGTTTCGAGGCTGGTATCCGTATCTTCGACCGTATCATGAAGCAGGCCAGCACAGATCAGGGCTTCATTTTCTTTGGGGTTGACCGCCTCACCGAGAATTTTTGCAACCTCAAGGGGATGGGTGATATAAGGAATTTTCGAGCCCTTACGGAAATGTCCTTCATGGGCTTTGGCCGAGAATTCAATGGCTTTCGTAATTGACATAGGCACTGCTCCTTGATTTTAAAATCTTATTATAAACCACCTGCATATGGGGTTCACTGACATAGTTTGCCAGTTCATTAATGGGAATCCATCTGACCCCGCTGTTTTCGTCTGCTTTGATGGTCAATGGTTGGTCCTCAGAAGCCTGCAACAAATAGGCCACTGATAAATGCAAATGAGCCGAAACCGGTTGATCGTTTTTGACATGACCAAAAACCGGTAAAATATCCAATGTAATAATATTGTCCGCTACCGTGGTTACTTGCTTTAATCCGGTTTCTTCTCTGGCTTCCTGGATCGCCACTTGCAGCAGATCCGGTTCACCATCGGCATGGCCTCCAGTCCAGGACCAAGACTTGTAAATATTATGGTAAATCATTAGCAGTTTATCCTGTGATGGATTTAAAATCAAGGCTGAGCTAGTCAGATGGGCAATTTTATTTTCCCGGAGCAAGACGTCATCCGGGTTATTTTTAATAAAAGTAAGCATCGTTTCCTGATCAGCCGCTTCCTGGTCTGATCGAGGTTTGAAAGCTGTAATGGCGGTTAAATAATCCATGAACACCTCACTTTAATCATCTTATCAAAACATTAAGCGCTATTCAATTAACGTTTTTTAGTAAAAGCGCCGAATCGGCTTTTTCCGGGCAATGGTGACTGGCTTATCTTCGGCCAGGGTCACCTTTCTTGGCCGCCCTTTAATGTTCCGGGTTTGCAACTCTTTTAAAACCTGGGGTCCTTTGTTATTTAAAATTTCGACAAAGGTGGATACATCCAGAATCGTGATCACGCCGATATCTGCAGCGGTCATCCCCTCGAGATTACACAGGGTACCGACGATATCGACCGGCCGCATTTTGGTCTTTTTACCGGCATTGATATGAATCTTGGTGATTTCGCTGACCAGATCATGGGCTTTGTTTAACTTTTCTGGCGGTTTCTCCTGAAGCTTTTCGATAAAAGCCGGTTTTAGGGAATGCACCGTGGCCAGGGTGGGACACTCTTTTTCAATAATTTCTTTGTCGGTATAGTTTTCGATGTCCCGGAAGAGGCGGCCTTCTTTTGCGGAAACCAAAGTAATGGCTTTGCCAGTAGTACCCCGACGACCTGTCCGTCCGATGCGATGGACATAGGTTTCCTTTTCCCAGGGGACATCAAAATTAATGACTAGTGAGATTTCATGGACATCAATCCCCCGGGCAGCCACATCGGTCGCAATGAGATAGCGAAAGGCACCCTTTTTAAAGCGCTGCATAACCAGGGTGCGGTCATCCTGTTCCATCCCGCCATGGATCTTTTCACAGGCCTTATTATCCTTGCTCAGCAGATTATAAATGGTGTTGACCTGGTCCTGGGTATTGCAAAAAACAATACAGCTGTCAGGGTTTTCCACTACCAGAACATCTCTGAGCAGATCCAGTTTATCGTCATGGCCAGTTTTATAAACAAACTGTTCAATCGCGTCGGTTCGCTTAGCCTCAGCCTCAATCTCAATGATCTGGGGATCATTCATGTATTTTTTTGACAGCCGCTGAATCTCATTTTCCAGAGTGGCTGAAAACAACATTGTCACCCGATTTTTGGGCATCTCATTGATGATTTCTTCAACCTGATCGATAAAACCCATATTTAGCATCTCATCGGCTTCGTCGATGACCAGAAAACGGATCTCATCGGTGATAAAGGTGCCCCGTTCAATATGATCCATGACCCGCCCCGGGGTTCCCACGACCACATGAGTTTTTTGTTTCAGCTCTTTTTCCTGGCGACGAATCGGTGATTTGCCATACAGGGCGGATACCTTGACTCGCTTGAAGCGGCCAATGTTAAAAATATCTTCGTGAACCTGTAGCGCCAGTTCCCGGGTAGGAGTCAGCACCAGGGCCTGGGGTTTGTTCTCTTCCCAGTCTAAAAGCTCACAGATCGGAATTCCGAAGGCGGCCGTTTTACCGCTGCCAGTTTGAGCCTTACAGAGAATATCTTTTTTCTCCAAAGCCACGGGAATCACGGCTTCCTGAACTTTGGTGGGGGTTTCAAAATTTAATTTTTCGATGGCTTTTAGTAGCTCTTCGCTAAGTTGGTACTGGTTAAACTTTTTACTTATCACGTTTTGTTTTCTACTTTCTTTTTACTCATATTTTCTTATTCGTAGTTTCTTATTCGTAGTTTTTTTTCCTATTTAAAAAGCTGTATCCGCAAAATAGAAGATACAGCCTGTTCGATCACTTGACATTTAATTATACACTATACTAATAATAGTTGCAAGAATTATTACTGATTTTTATTGCTTGGCAATAAAAGCTAGGTTGTCTGATTAGTTTTATCAGCTTTTTAGTTTAATTTAGAGTTTACTGACAGGGTTCTTTTCCGATATGCTTTTATGATCTTTTCTAGACAAACCATTTTGAATCTGTTATAGTTAAAACTAACAAATTTTGGGAGGTATAGAATGAAAGATGATGAATTATTGAACGAAACCCCAAATCCAAAATCAGAGCAACCGGTAATCGCTGATAAATCTCAGGAATTTGGTTTACTAGGTCTGACCACGATGTTTATTATCCTAATTGGATATAATCTATTTAAAGGCCTGCCCATCAGTGATTTAAATGCAATGTTCTGGGGATACCTGGGGATGGCTTTTGTTATTAAGTATCGACAAGAAAAAACGACCACTAACCTAATCATCGCCATTGGCGGTGTGGTTGCCTCAATTTCTGCACTGGCAAATTATATCCTTAGCACCTGGTAGGATAAGATCTTCTTAATTAGCACTTAAAAAAGCTGATCAGCATATTAAATCATCTGATCAGCTTTTTTATTTGATTCTTTTTTATTTGATTTATAGTAAAACACTATCGATCTAGAAATAATCTGTGCGCTATTCCACGGTCACGCTTTTAGCCAAATTTTTGGGCTTGTCAACATCGCAACCACGGGCAACTGCCAGATAATAAGCCATCAACTGCAGATAAACAGTAGTGGGAATGGCCGTGATATCATCATCCATCTCGGGAATCACCCACACCTCGTCGACCTCAGATGCAATATCTTCGTGACCTTCTTGAACGATCGCCAATACGTGGGCACCTCGAGCCTTGACTTCTTTGATATTGCTGAGCATTTTTTCAAACACATTCTCCTGGGTACAAACCGCCACCACAATGGTGCCATCCTCAATCAGGGCGATGGGGCCGTGTTTTAGTTCGCCGGCCGCATAGGCCTCGGAATGGATATAGGAAATCTCCTTAAGTTTTAGTGATCCTTCCATGCTGGTATACAGATCCACCCCTCTACCCATGTAGAAGAGATCGTTGATTTTATGATTTTTATCGGCAAATGCTTTGATGACTGCTTGGCTCTCCAGGGCTTTTTCGATCAGTCCTGGAGTCATCATCAGGCCATGGCAAATCCGCGAGCCTTCTGCTTTTTCCATTTTTCCGTTAAGATTTCCCAAAAATGAGGCTAGCATCATCATGCAACCGACTTGGGTAACATAAGCTTTGGTCGATGCCACAGCAATTTCCGGCCCGGCATTGGTATAGATCACATCGTCGGCTTCCCGGGCAATCGAACTACCTACCACGTTAGTCACTGCTAAAACCCAGGCACCTCGTTCTTTAGCCAACCGGATAGCAGCCAGGGTATCGGCAGTTTCGCCGGATTGGCTGATGACAATCAGCAGGGTGTTTTTATCGACAATCGGATTTTTATAACGATATTCAGAAGCTGCCTCAGTTTCGACGCTGATTCGGGCAAATTTTTCAAAATAATATTTACCCACCAGTCCCGCGTGATAAGCGGTTCCACAGGCGACGATCTGAATCCGGTTGATCTTTTTCATCATCTCAGCATTTAGCTTAAGACCCGCGAAGGTGACCCCACTTTCGCAACAGCGACCCATTAAGGTTTCCATCATCGCCTTGGGCTGTTCCACCATTTCTTTCATCATAAAATGATCGTAGCCGCCTTTTTCGGCATCCCCAGGATCCCAATCGACTACAAAAACTTCTTTTTCGATGATTTTGCCAGCATTATCCATGACTTCGATAGTATCCGCCGTTAGCACTGCCATTTCGCCGTTATCGAGCAGATAGACTTCCCGGGTATAGTTTAAAATCGCTGGAATATCGGAAGCGATAAAATTCTCACCGTCTCCCAGTCCAACAATCAGAGGACTGTCTTTACGCACCGCCACAATTTTATCAGGTTCATTGGCACAGAGAATCGCCAGGGCATAGGAACCTCTCATCCGCTTCAGGGCAATCTGAATGGTTTCGACAAGGTCACCGGTGTAAAGTTCATTTAGCAGATGGGCAATGACTTCCGTATCGGTATCAGAAAGAAAGACATGACCCAAAGCTTGCAGCTCATTTTTTAGGGCCATATAATTTTCGATGATTCCATTATGAACAACCGATATCTCTGTCCCGAAACTTGAATGGGGATGGGCATTGGCATCCGAAGGAACCCCATGGGTTGCCCAACGGGTATGACCGATGCCAACCTGGCCAGCAAGGGGGGTATTTACCAGAACTTCCTCCAGATTTTTTAGCCGACCCTTTTTCTTTTCCACCCGGATCACTGCATTTTCTAGGGTCGCAATTCCGGCCGAGTCATAACCCCGGTACTCCAATCGTGACAAACCGCTTATTAAAACATCCTGAGCCTGTTTTCTTCCGATATAACCTACTATTCCACACATATTTTCACCTGTTCTTCTTTTTTATGCCAGCTTTGTCCTGAAAATCACTCTTCAGTTTTTATGGCAATTCTCCAGGGCATCCGCCGAATTTTCGATACTCCCTGACCTCGTCAACTCAACCTTGTGTGGACCATCACTTGAGTTCTGGCGCTTTTTGTTGTCTTTGGTTATGGCCCATTACTTATCTACCCAAATACTAACCTAATTATTCTATCATAAAATTATTTTTAACACAAAGAAATGAGGGCAAAAGCCCTCATTTCTTAATCAATTTTTAATCATTCATTTTATTTTTTCAGGTTACGCAATTATTGGCTGTCCAACAACTTCGATCGAACTACTCAAGCGCAGCTCAATCAATTGCGCCAGTTCTCTAGCAATCCGGGTCAGTTCATTCTGATCTTTTCCTTCAATCATTACCCGAACCAGCGGTTCTGTTCCTGACGGCCGAATCAGTACCCGACCTTGTCCGTGAAAATGGGTTTCGACCTCTTTGATCTTCTTTTGAATCTGGTCGTCACTCAGATAATCCTGTTTTCGTCCATTCTCAACCCGGGCATTTACCAGAATTTGGGGGTAAACCGTCATTAGATCACCCAGTGTTTTGGCATCTCGTCCGTCTTTTTTTAATAATTCCAGCAGCACCAGCGCCGTCAGCATGCCATCCCCAGTGGTATTATGATCCAGCAGAATAAGATGGCCGGATTGTTCGCCACCCAGATTATAATCACCTTTAATCATCGCCTCCAGCACATAACGATCGCCCACGTCGGTTTTGATTGTCTGGCATCCGGCTTTATTCAAGGCGACATCCAAGCCGATATTGCTCATCACCGTTACTACAACGGTGTTCTTTTTTAGCCTGCCACTGGCCTTCATCCGACTGCCGATGAGATTCATAATCTTATCACCGTCGATGATATTGCCAACATTATCGACCGCCAGACAGCGGTCAGCATCGCCATCAAAAGCGATTCCGATATCGGCTTTTTCCTGAACCACCCGTTGTTGCAGTGGAGCAAGATGGGTCGAACCGCAGCCAGCATTGATATTTAGCCCATCAGGTTTGTCACCAATAACGATAACCTCTGCACCCAGGTCACAAAAAAATGCCGGTGCAACCTGATAAGCCGCGCCATTGGCACAATCTAGTACCACGCGAAGCCCTGAAAAATCTGCTTCTACTGCCTTTTTGATGTGGTTAAGATAAAATGCTTCTGGATTCTCCAGTGTTTTAATGCTGCCACCATCTTTTAGCGGTACCGCCTGACTTTTTAAAACTATGGCCTCAATTTCGTTTTCCACCGCATCTGGTAGTTTAAAGCCCTGACTGTTAAAAAACTTGATCCCGTTAAATTCATACGGATTATGTGACGCTGAAATCACAACGCCGGCATCGGCCTTAAGCGCTCTGGTAATCACTGCCACGGCTGGTGTTGGCAACACTCCCACCAGTAACACTTCTCCGCCCACCGAGACAATTCCCTCGGCCAATGCCTGTTCAAGCGGCGATCCCGATTCACGGGTATCCCGACCGATGATAATCTTTGGACGGTGGGCATTTCTCCCCAATACGCTGGCGCCCGCCTGACCCAGTCCAAAGGCCAATTCTAATGTTAAATCCTGCTCATATACACCGCGTACGCCATCGGTGCCAAATAATTTTCCCATCTATTATAACTCCTTCGATTGTTTGCTCATAAAGCAAAACTCAAAAACTCATTCACTAACTCAATCTAAATCAATTACCTTATCTATATTTTATCGGCATTGCCAGCCTTTTATTAATCATTTTAAGGTGCATCGCCTAGTTTTCTCATGTAATTGTTAAAATCTCACCCATTATACCGCATGACTAACTAAATTCAAAACGTTTTATGGTTCCGCCCCCAAGTACCCGGCGATCCTGATAAAAGACTAGTGCCTGGCCAGGGGCTGGTGCCCGAACCGGCACCTGACAGTGAACAATCGCCTGGTTGCCGGGTAATCGTTCAATCCGACCACGATAGCTGTGACCCCAACGACAGGTTTTAAAGGAAAATTCCCAATCGGCAAGGTTAACGTTAGGATGCACGAATAGCTGATCCACAAAAATCTGGTTTTTAAACAAAGCCCGTTCATCATCAAGGACAACCGTATTCGTTAGCGGCTCTAGATCTACCACTGCCCATCGCTTGTTTGATAAAAGGCCAAGCCCGCGCGTTTGCCCGAGGGTAAAATTTTGTATCCCTGAATGTCGCCCCAAGATTTTCCCGGAAGCATCCACAAATATGCCGGTTTCGGCCGGTTGTGATCCAAAAGCTGCCTCTTTCAAAAAAAGCTGGTGTCCTTTTTTGGGGATAAAACAAATGCCCTGGCTTTCGGCACCGTTTGAAAGTTCCGGCAAAAGATCCCTGATCATCCCTCGCACCTGATCCTTGGACTCAAAAGAATTAAGTGGAAAAATAAGTTTTTTAAGCACTTCCTGATCAAGGTGATACAAAAAATAGGATTGATCTTTTCTGGCATTGGGACTGGCCCACAATTCGTAGCTGTCGCCCTTTTTTTTAACCTCGGCATAATGCCCGGTAGCAATTGCAGCCTGATCATTAGCTTTAGCAAAATCATAAAGTAGCGGAAATTTCATGGTCTGATTACACCGCATACAGGGGTTGGGGGTTTCGCCCTTTTTGTAAGCAGCGATAAACGGCATCATAACATTTTTGTGAAACTGGTTTTGAGCTTCCAGTACATGATGCTCAATTCTAAGCTTTTCAGCTACTTTTTTTGCGGCCAAGATGGTTTGGTCTGAATTCAAAAAATTGAAGGTTACGCCGATAACCTCGTAACCTTCATTTTTTAAATGACTTGCCACGGCAGCACTGTCGATGCCGCCACTCAGTCCGATAATTACTTTTTTCTTTTTCACGATTACTTACTTTCTTTTATTCATATTAAGTGCCGATAATAATACCCAAGTTAGCTAGCTCTATTAACACTTTATTTAACGTTCACTGATTTTTTTCAGCCGGGTTTCTTTCTTATCAATATGAGCAAGCTTGGTCTTAAATGATTTCAGTTCCAGCGAATTGTCACGATGGTCTTCCCAGATCGGCCAGTTCTGATTGGTTTCAATTAAATTGAAGATTTCTTCGGTAAGCCAGGGATTACAAACCAGCAGCGGCCCAAGGGTATTGGTAAAAATACCTTTGCCGCTGATAACACCTTCGAATTTAGTCTCGCCATTGTTGCCATAACCATATTTTAACCGACCAAAGGGCGACTCTTCCTTTATTTCTAAATCGATCATTTGAATTTGACTGCCAACAATATCCATTTCTTTGCCATTGTACTGACAGCTGTAATAAAGATCATCTCCATAAACGGCGTGATTTTCCCGGGTGACTACCTCAATAATTCCCAATCCTCTAATCGTCGACTGATCATCCCGAGTGATGCTTTCGCCAAAAATAGCTACCGAGGTGCCAGTAACCAGCATCGGCCGGGTTTCAATATAGTCCATTAACACTTTCCGGTGCGGTTCGAGAAAAGCTGCCGCCGCCTCGAAATGTTCGATTTCTCCCGGCGGACAAAACAGAAAGTCAAAGTCCATGGGGTTAAAACACTTTGTATCGAGGTTAATCTGTTCGACCAAAACCTGATAGCCGCGACGTTGCCCTTCCGCCTGGACAGCCAAAAGATTGCCCCTGTCACCGTGGAGGTTAAAGCTATTATTAAAAAGCCATCCGATTTTTATCGTCTGTTCCATTAATTCTGTCCTCCTTCAATGAACTTTTTCATCTTTTCAAAGGTTGATAGCCAGGTAATCAAATAAATATTATCGGTTTCGGCCTTATCAATTTCGGCAAAAATTTCATTAATATTGTCGCTGTCCATGATTGTGATCGCTTCTTTAGCAACCCCATCATAGATGAGCCGATTGGCAGTGTCATATGAAACATGCTCTGAGAAGCATAGGTATCGCTCGACATTTGACTCAATCACTGGTTTAAAATCACAGTCAAAGGCGTAAAAGGTATTGATGTAATGGGGTACAAAATCATTAACTACATATAAACCCAGCGCGACCATCTTTTTATGTTTATCGGAAGCCATAATATTTAAAGCACTCTGGAGGGTATCGGGATTTTCTTGTTTAATCCGCATATATTTAATGGTTTTATTTTTATAGGTCATTACCTCAAAGCGGCCGCCGATGTTCTTAAAGTTTTCAAAGGCCTTGGCCGCAGCCTCTGCTGGAATTTTGCAGATCGCTTCACAAACAGCCAGCGAACCGGCATAGTTATAAAACATGAAGGGCAGATCATAGGGCATATGAAAGTTGACATCTCTTAGCTTAAAGCTTTGATCAGAAAAATTTAGATCGGTGATCGGATAGTCTGGTGTTTTTTTGCTGGCAAAACCACAAAAGTCACAATGAAACGCACCGATACTATCGACATTGTAATAGTCAAAGCTGATATCGTGATGGCATTTCGGACAGGCCTGGGTTGGATAATCCGCACCCTTGGTGAAGGATTCATCGTGCCGGGAAACCCCATAATAGATAGAGCGACGGGCGATTTCCTCAAAAAATCGGGATCGCGGTTCTTCATTATTGAGGATCAGTGTCATCTTAGGATTCACCACCTCTTTTAATTTACGGATAATAAAATCCGGATCCCCATTTCTCTGCACCTGGTCTTTTTGAAGATTAGTGATCAGCATGTTCTCGGCCGGTAATTGAGCATAAATCAGGGGCAAATAGCGCTCGTCAGTTTCGAAAACATAATAGTCCGCCTTAAGTTTCCCCGATAAACTGGCTTCTTTGGCCAAAATAGTGGCAATTCCGCCTAGTAAATTGGCGCCTTCAAGATTTGAGACAATCTTTTTGCCGTTTTGTTTTAAGATATGGGTGACCAAGTTGGTCGTTGATGATTTTCCATTGGTTCCGGTAATAAAAATGACCTTCGAATAATCAATGTTTTTAAAATGTTTGACAAAATCAGGGTCGATTGTTAAGGCCTTTTCGCCGGGCAGGTTGGTGCCCCGATCCTTACTGATCATGTTAATGGCCACACCCATTAATTTTGCAAACCATAATGCAAGATAAAATTTCATACTTCACAGCCTTTCGTATTATTTGTTTATACCATTGCAAAAATACTCTGAACCCGATTCGCTTTACAGTTCTTTGTTCTTTAATTTTTCACGTACGACGGTGAACATGCTTTTTCGGTCAACGGCTTTGGTCTGTTCGGATTCATCATTCAGATTGCCACCTTCCTGACTCTGATTCCAGCTCATCTGAGCCGCCCCGGCCACCACCGCCCCGACAAAGCAGGCGGTACTGAACATGCTGGTCAAACCAATCACCATCGCCACCAGTTCGCCGTAAAACATCCCATTAAAGCGCACCGGATGAATGTCACCATAGCCGATCGTGGCAAAGGAGACCACCATGTAGTACAGCATATCAAAAGCATCCAGAGCCCGATCCGAATTAGCCACATAAAAACCCGGGTTGATTTTAAAGCAATTATAGACCATCAAATAAAGGATGCTCATCTCACTGACAACCAGAACCAGCATGCCTTTTAAGATACTGGCGGTTTCCTGATACTTTCGTCTTTTCGAAACAGAACTGCGAATGATGCTGGGATTGGCAATCGCCCGGATCATTACCGAAAAACAAAGCACTAAAGCAAAGAACAGCCCCGCCAGACCCAATGGCAGGCTAGGCGGCGAGATAAAATTAGCAAACAGGACAAAATAATGTCCCAATACCAGATAAAAAATCAGATCCACAAAGCGGGAGACGACAATATCTTGAAACTGATCGATCTTCATAAAAAGGTGTTGAACCAGAAAGACAATCACAATAAAAATGGCAAAGCTTCCCAGAATGCCAATCAATTCACTCAGTAAGATTCGATGATGGCTTGATACCACCACCAGGGAAATAAACAGTAACACACCGGTTACCATTAAAATCCCCTGATACTCATAATTGATAAACAATCTTACCAGAAAACGACGGTAGGGTTTGATTTTTTTGGTTTGATTCTGCGCTACTGCTTCAACAATTCGTTCTTTATTATAAAACAGAAAGAGTTCAAACAAAAAAAGCGAGAGGATAAACAGATCATAAATAATGATAATGGTGTTTCCATTGGCAAGGGTCTCGTATATCGGAAATTCATTGACAAACAGATTCATCTGAAAACTCCTTATTGATCTTGCGCTTATAACTCTCAATCAAACTTATTTTTTGCGCTTTTGACATTTTTTTAATCACCGCTTCGCGGCTGAGGGCTTGGGATCTAGAGTCAAGGACTTCCCAATAAACCAGGGTCACCGGCAGCCGACCGCGCGTATATTTTGCCCCTGTTCCAGAATTATGAACCTTGATCCGTGCATCGATATTGCTGGTCCACCCAGTATAAAGTGTGTTATCACTACATTTTACGATATAAACGTAAGCCTTGTCTATCATTTGTTTATCTTTCTTTTTCATTTAACAGCAAACCTACTTTGGGCTCAAGTTTATCTATTAACAGATTTGTTTGATTTTGGCAATTCCGAGACTTACCGATCCAGCAAGAAAAAAAGATCCCTAAGAAGGGATCTTCATTGTTTTTTTTGAAATTCCTAGAAATTGCTGTTTCTTGGTCTTCTAGTTTGTTTTCTTTTTGTTCGACATTCACGACATCTTTTTGGTTCATTGTCAAAACCTTTTTCCTGGTAGAATTCTTGTTCACCTACTGTAAATACAAATTCTTCGCCACAATCTTGACAAATTAAAGTTCTGTCTTCCATGAGTTACCTCCACTTGATTTTAATGTACAGGATCTGATTATTCTTTTTTAAATGGAGCATGGACCATTCTGTCTGAACGTTGTTACCATTTATGAGCTTTTAATCATTAACTATACTATCGCTATTATACAATGTTCGTTTACATTTGTCACCTGTTTTTTTATTTTTTTATTGAGTTAAATTCTTTTTTCGGATATATTAAACTAATACTATTTCAATTATAAGGAGATAAACCGTGAGAGATCATCGACTGATAAAATATGCTCAAACCCTAGTCAACTATTCCCTCAATGTTAAACCCGGCGAATGGGTCGTCATCCGAGGTTCCGAGCTGGCCATGCCCCTAATTAAAGAATGCTACCGGGAAGTGTTAAAAACCGGGGCTCACCCCACCGTTTTGCTCAACCCAGAAGGCATCGCTGAAATTCTTTTAAAGGAAGGCAGTGATGACCAACTGCAGTTTAATGCCCCGATGATGATGGCTGCTTACTCCAAAGCTGATAAGATTCTAAACATTCTCGGAGACCATAACCTGAAGTCGCTGGCAGCGGTTCCCAGTGAACGCATCGCTTTGCAACGCCGTTATGGCGCACCGCTCACAAAAATTTACAATGATCGGGTGGCTCGCGGTGAAATGGATTGGACGCTGTGCCTCTACCCCACCGCAAGCGGCGCCCAGGAAGCCAACATGTCGCTGTCGGATTATGAAGAATTTGTTTTTGAGGCCTGTCTCCTCAATACCGACAACCCCACCGCCGCCTGGCAGAAAATTCACGATCAGCAGGCAGCAATGGTGACCTATTTAAATAGCAAAACCCAATTCCATGTGCTGGCCAAAGATACTGATCTAACGCTTTGCACTAAGAGCCGGATCTGGATCAATTCCGACGGCCACCATAATTTCCCCAGCGGCGAAGTCTTTACTGCACCGGTAAAGGAAAGCGTAAACGGAACCATTCGTTTCACCTTCCCCGGCATTTACAGCGGTCAGGAAATTGAAGACATCAGGCTTACCTTCAAAGATGGCCAGGTTGTCGCTGCCAGCGCCAAACGCGGCGAAGCCTTGCTCCACGCTTTACTAGATACCGACGAGGGTTCCCGCTATCTGGGTGAATTTGCTATCGGCACCAACTATAACATCAATCAGTTTACCCGCAACATGCTTTTTGATGAAAAGATTGGCGGAACCATCCATCTGGCTCTGGGCAAATCCTACCCGGAATGCGGACCTGTCAACGACTCGATGCTCCACTGGGACATGCTCTGTGACATGAAAGACGGGGGTCAAATCTATGCTGATGGCGAGCTTTTTTATCAGCATGGTGTATTTATAAAAAAATTGTAATAAGCCCGGCTTTATGGTATTATTGGCAAATATATAAACAGGAGGAAATTAATGGAGACCACTGAAAAAAAGACGAATTTCATCACCAATGCAATCGATCAGGACATTGCCAACAAGGTCTACGCCAACGATCGCGTGCACACCCGCTTCCCCCCCGAACCTAACGGATATCTACATATCGGTCATGCCAAAGCCTCGCTGCTCAACTACCGCATTGCAAAAGCGTATCATGGCAAGTTCAATCTTCGCTTTGACGATACCAACCCCATCAAAGAAGACATGGAATATGTCGATTCAATCAAGGAAGATCTCGCCTGGCTGGGAATCAAATGGGACGACCGACTCTTTTTTGCTTCCAGCTATTTTGATAAAATGGCCGAATACGCTGTCGAACTGATTGGCAAGGGTCTGGCCTTTGTCGATCAACTCTCCGCCGAGGAAATGCGCCAGTATCGGGGAACGCTGACCGAACCCGGTAAGGAAAGCCCCTACCGCTACCGCAGCATTGACGAAAACTTGAGCCTGTTTTCCCAAATGAAGGCTGGAAAACTAGCTGAGGGTTCTTATATCCTGAGAGCTAAAATTGATATGAGCAGCCCCAACATGAATATGCGAGATCCCGCTATCTATCGGATTATGCACACCAAACACCATTCCACCACCGAAGACTGGTTTATCTATCCGATGTACGACTATGCTCATCCGATTGAAGATGCCATCGAAGGAATTACCCATTCCCTGTGCACCCTGGAATTTGAAGACCATCGCCCCTTCTACGACTGGGTGCTTGCTAACATCGATGATTTTAAAAACGAGCCACCCCGTCAAATCGAATTTGCCAAACTCAACCTGACTAAAACGATTGTCGGCAAACGCTTTTTAAAACAATTGGTCGATGAAAAAATTGTCGACGGCTGGGATGATCCCCGTTTGGCCACCATCTCCGGGTTGCGCCGCCGCGGCTTTACACCCGAATCGATTCAGGCTTTCTGCGAAGCCATTGGAGTAGCCAAAACCAACAGCACTGTTGATATCGCAATGCTGGAGCATTTTATCCGGGATGACCTAAAACTTAAAGCGCCCCGTTTAATGGCCGTGGTTGATCCCCTGAAGGTGACCATCACCAACTACCCCGAAAACCAGACTGAATGGGTTGAGTTACCACTTAATCAGGAAAATGATGAGCTGGGAACCTATACCACACCATTTAGTCGTGAAATTCTAATTGATCGCAGTGATTTCATGGAAATTCCCCCCAAAAAATATTTCCGGCTATTTCCTGGAAATGAGGTTCGCCTGCGTGGTGCTTATTTCATTACCTGTCAGGAAGTGATCAAAGATGACCAAGGCAATGTCATTGAACTTAAATGCACCTATGATCCCGCCACTAAATCCGGTGCCGGCTGTGAGCGTAAGGTCAAAGGCACGATTCATTGGGTCGATGCCAGTCATGCCAGCGAGGTCGAGCTTCACCTTTATGACTACCTGATCGAAGATGATGCCGGCCTCAATAAAGACAATTTTCTGGAACGGATCAATCAGAAATCGCTCGAAATCGTCAAAGCCTACATCGAACCGGAACTGCTAAAAACTAAGCCTTACCAAAAATTCCAGTTTATCCGTAATGGATTTTTCTCGGTCGATCCCAAGTATTCAACACCAGATGCACCGGTTTTTAACCAGATTGTTTCTTTGAAAAGTTCCTGGAAACCGACAAGTTAACTAGTAAAATTTTTAATCGATTAATTATGGCAGCATGCTGCTTTTTGAATGAGGGGAGAATCTATGAAAATATGGTCTGATAAAGAAAAAATGTCCCGGGAAGAACTCCGGAAACTGCAGTTTAAGCGTTTAAAGAAAACCCTGAATCACGTTTATGAAAACGTGCCTTATTATCATGAAAAGTTTAAAGCGGCTGGGGTTAAGCCGGTTGATATCCGCAGCCTGGAAGATCTGCGGCACCTGCCGCTGACCACCAAGGAAGATCTGCGAAAAAACTATCCCTTTAGCCTCTTTGCCGTACCCAAAAATAAAATTGTCCGCTACCATGCCTCTTCTGGTACCACTGGCAAACCAACTGTGGTGGGTTATACCAAAAATGATATGAAGGTATGGCGCGAAGTGATCGCCCGGATTGTTACCATGGGCGGGGTCACTAGTGAAGATACTGCTCAGATCACCTTCGGCTTTGGTCTTTTTACCGGTGCCTTTGGTTTACAGCAGGGCCTGGAAAAGGTTGGCGCCGGAGTCATTCCAATATCGTCGGGAAATACCCAAAAGCAGATTATGATCATGCAGGATTTCCAATCCACTGTATTGATCGGTACCCCCTCCTATGCCTTACATCTGGCTGAAGCCGCCCAGGAAATGGGGATCGATCCCAAAGAAGAGCTTTTTCTTAAATACGGACTCTTCGGCGGCGAAGGTTCGACCGAAGAAATGCGCGCCAAACTTAACGAAGCCTGGGGGATTGTCTCAACTGAAAACTATGGCATGAGCGAACTTATCGGTCCAGGCGTTTCTGGCGAGTGTCAGGCTTTCAGAGGTATGCACATTAATGAGGATCACTTCATTGCCGAAATCATTGACCCCGATACCCTGGAAGTTCTTCCTGAAGGTTCGGTCGGTGAATTAGTGATTACCCCAATTACCAAAGAAGGGATACCACTCATTCGTTATCGTACCAAGGATATTACCCAGCTCGACACCACCCCTTGCGATTGCGGAAGAACCTCAGCCCGGATGGCAAAAATCACCGGGCGAACCGATGATATGCTAATTATCGGCGGAGTTAACGTTTTCCCATCACAAATTGAAGGGGTGCTCCTGGGCATCAAAGGGATCGGCTCAAATTATCAGATTCGGGTGCTTAAAAAAGGCTATCTGGATCGTATCGAAATCGATGTCGAAGTAATCAACCAGGATCTGCTAGTCTCGGTCACCCTGCTGGATCAGCTTTATAAGGAAATTGAGTCCAAGCTTCACACGATCCTGGGTATCCATGCCGGCATTCATCTGGTTGAACCAAAAAGTCTGGTTCGTTCAGAGGGAAAAGCCAAACGGGTCATCGATCTGCGATCTGAAAATTTATAGGAGGAAAACCATGCTTATTAATCAATTATCGGTCTTCATCGAAAATAAAAAAGGCCATCTCAGCAAGATCACCAAAGTCTTAAAAGATGCCCAGGTCGATATTCGCGCCATTTCGGTTTTTGACAGCGCTGAATTCGGAATCTTACGGATCGTCGTAGATAAACCTGAGCTGGGCGCCGAAGCCCTTAAAAAGGCCGGTCACGTCGTTAAACAAAGCTATGTACTGGCCGTCGACCCTTCTGATAAGGTTGGCAGCCTACACGATGTTTTTACCTTACTTTCAGATCATGATGTCAATATTGAATACGTCTATTCCTTCGTTATGCCTAATAACCAGGGTTCGCCGCTGATTATTTTAAAAGCCGATGATCAGGAAAAAGCGATTGCCCTGCTAACCGCCTCGGATTTTAGCCTGATTCCCAAAGAAGCCGTTTATAATGTCCTAAACGATTAAACTAACCCGTTTCAGACATAGTAAAAGCCGGAGCTTTGCTCCGGCTTTTTTAGCGTCTGTTTTTTACCTTTTTAAGCCTAAAAAACTCTTCTCGCTCTTTTTCTTCAATGGTATCCTGGATATACTTTATTTCGCCCTTCAACCGTGGAATCTGGATTTTTTCCAGGGCATTAGCACTCTTCTGAGTCTTTTTAATTTCTAACGACAGTTTATATGCTGTTGTTTCAATCTGAGCCAGTTGATAGGACAGAAATTTAACATCATTAAATTTCTTGATTGCAATATCCAGCGCCGGATTGTTTTCATAAAAACCATAGGGCAGACTTTTTTCACATCTTTCCGTATATACAACCTCTGGTATGTCAACCCCCATGACTCCTTTGATGCGTATTTCAAAAGGCACTTCTGAAGCGACTGACAAGGCAAATTCTTCCAGATGATTGAGCCCCATGCTGATGCAAACCTGTTGCAATGCTTGATAGGCTCCCTGAAACTTCTGACCAATCTCATTTTCGATCAACTCAGCTTCCTTAACCAGTTGCATAATTTCCTGGATCAGGATGGTTCTTTTCTTATCTAACAGATCATATCCTTTTTCAGAAAAATTCATTCGACTCTTGGCTTTGATCAGGTTCGCTTTGGTTGGGGTTATTTTAATGGCCATGATACCACCTACAATTCCTTATGGAAATATTTTTCGATATTTTCAGGACTGAGTCGATCCAGTTCCGTCAGCGGCAATAACGCGAGTAGTTTCCATCCCAGGTTCAGGCTCTGAATAATATTGCGACTTTCATCAAAACCCTGGTTTAGAAATTTTGCCTCAAAAGCTCGTCCAAAGGCCATATACTTTTTATCAGTCGGACTTAAATCCTCTTCGCCGATGATCTGTGATAAATCCCGCACTTCCTGAACCTTGGAATAGGAGGCAAACAATTGGTTGGCCACCTCAGCATGGTCCTCGCGGGTGAAACCTTCCCCAATACCATCCTTCATCAATCGCGACAGCGATGGCAAAATGGCTACTGGCGGATAGATACTGCGCTGGAAAAGATCCCGTCCTAGAACCACTTGTCCCTCGGTGATATAGCCAGTCAGATCCGGGATCGGATGGGTAATATCATCATTGGGCATGGTCAATATCGGTAAAAAGGTGATCGAGCCAAGCTGATCTCTGAGCATCCCCGCCCGCTCATATAGAGAAGCCAGATCCGAATACATATAGCCGGGATAACCTTTACGGCTGGGCACCTCTTCGCGGGCCGATGAAATTTCCCGTAATGCCTCGCAATAGCTGGTAATATCCGTCATTACCACGAGAATATGCATATGCTTTTCAAAAGCCAGGTATTCAGCTGCTGTTAAGGCACACCGGGGGGTAGTAATCCGTTCGGCAATGGGATCATCGGCGTAATTGACAAACATTACCACCCGATCCATAACATTGGCATCATCAAAGCTCTTTCTAAAGAACTTCTCATCATCATGTTTTACCCCGATGGCGGCAAAAACAATCGCAAAATCTTCATCCACATTGTCTCCTAGCCGAGCCTGTTTAACAATTTGCGCGGCCAATTCATTATGCGGCAAGCCGTTGCCGGAAAAAATCGGCAGCTTCTGACCGCGGATCAATGTCGCCAGGGTATCAATCGAAGAAATCCCAGTTTGGATAAAGTTACGGGGATATTCACGGGACATCGGGTTAATCGGGCGGCCATTGATGTTCGCTTCGACCAGACTAAAAATATCACTGCCATTATCAATCGGTTCACCGACGCCGTTAAATATCCGTCCCTGCAGATCCAGAGACATCGGTAAATTAAAGGATTCACCAGTGAACTTAATGATACTGTTGCCAGCGGCTAAACCGGCTGTGTTTTGAAAAACCTGGATAATGACGTTTTTTTCGTCAATTTTGATGACTTTTCCCTTTTTGATTTTACCGGTGCCGATTTCCATAATATCAACCACCTCACCATAAAAAACATCATCGACATCTGAAATATGAATCAAGGGACCAACGACTTTATCAATTCTCAAATACTCTTTTTTCATTGTCTCCCCCTAATTTTCGTATTTTTTAAAAAGCACTTCGAAATACTGGTCAATTTCATCCTTCAGTCGTTCAATCCCACTTAAATCATCATTTGGAATGGTATACTTCATTTTAATAAACTGACCAAAGATATCCAGATCTTTCAGCTGTGAGGTGGGTATTCCCAGTTTCAAGCCCTCCCGACCACGATCATATAGATATTCAATCGCTTTTAACATCGCATATTGTTTTTCCAGCGGGACATAGGTATCATCTTTGTTATAAGCGTTCTGCTGCAGATAACCGACCTTGACCAGTTTGGCAATCTCAAGAACCCAACGCTGATCGTCTGGTAGTACATCTTCCCCAACCAGCATTACCATTTCCTGAAGCTTATTTTCTTCGTACATCAACTCCAGGATTTTATTTCTTAGTGGAATACAATCCGCAGCCACATTATCCTCATACCAATCCGATAATATCTTAATATAGCCGCTGTAACTTTCCAGCCAATTAATGGCTGGATAATGTCTGGCGTAGGCAAGACTCTTATCCAGCGCCAGAAAGACATTCACAAAACGTTTGGTGTTTTCAGTCACTGGTTCAGAAAAATCCCCGCCAGCTGGCGAAACGGCACCGATAATCGTAATAGAACCCTCTTCGCCACCCAGTGTTTCAACGCTGCCAGCGCGTTCGTAAAATTCTGCAATTCGGGATGGCAGATAGGCCGGATAACCTTCTTCTGCTGGCATTTCTTCCAAACGGCCGGATATCTCTCGTAGTGCTTCAGCCCAACGAGAGGTTGAATCCGCCATCATCGCGACGGCATAACCCATATCCCGATAGTATTCGGCAATCGTAATCCCGGTATAAATACTGGCCTCCCGAGCCGCTACCGGCATGTTGGAGGTGTTGGCAATTAATACGGTTCGTTCCATAATTGACTTGCCAGAACGGGGATCAATCAACTTGGGGAAATCTTCAATAACCTCGGTCATCTCGTTACCCCGCTCACCACAGCCGATATAAACAATGATATCGGCATCCGACCATTTGGCCAATTGATGCTGGGTCATCGTTTTTCCGGTTCCAAATCCCCCGGGGATCGCTGCTGTTCCACCCTTGGCTATCGGAAAGAAAATATCAATGACCCGTTGTCCGGTAATCAGCGGCACTAGCGTTTCTTTTCGATAAGCATTGGGACGAGGGGTACGAACCGGCCATTCATGGGCCATTTTCAGTTCATGTACCTGATTT
Organism: uncultured Acetobacterium sp.; assembly: GCF_927416815.1. Taxonomy (NCBI): domain Bacteria; kingdom Bacillati; phylum Bacillota; class Clostridia; order Eubacteriales; family Eubacteriaceae; genus Acetobacterium; species uncultured Acetobacterium sp. Next base: position 30,786 of record NZ_CAKMJU010000057.1, read on the forward strand.
TTGCCATCTGAAATTTTTACCAACACATCATCAATTGTATAGCTGCCATCGGGAACCACCTCAATGACGGTTCCGGAAACGTTTGGCGGTACCAGCAAGCGGTTTTGGATAACTTCCGTTTCTGCAACAGTGCCAAAAATAGACCCTGCTAATAAAATATCCCCTGCTTTAACAGACAAAACTGCCGGCCACAATTTTTGATCATCAATCGACAGTAGTCCGATCCCCTCGGGAATAAAAATAGGAGAGAGCTGCTGGATTTTTTCCAATGGCCGCTGAATCCCATCAAACATGTTTTTTAGCATGCCGGGACCTAAATTCAGGCTCAGCGGTTTGCCAGTCGGATTGATTGGCTCGCCGATTTTCAGCCCTTCGGTCTCCTCATAAACCTGAATCGTACCGATATCACCTTCGAGAATAATCACTTCTCCAATTAGCTGTTTGTCTCCAACCGTGACCATTTCCCGCATTTTGAAGGTGGTCATGTTTTTGCCTTTGATAACGGGTCCATTGATCGCAGAAATTATCCCACTGATTTTCTTTGCTTCGATAAGTGCCACCTAACCCACCTGCTTTTCCATAAACCCATTAAGCGTCATGCCAATGAGTTTATAATTACTTCTAATTAGACTTTCAACAGTAAAATCACAATGAAGGTTGCCGTTAACATCTTCAACAATAAACCCGCCAATGCAATCCTGACACTCCTGACAGTATTCAATGGCAAATCCATCTAATTGTTCGTCAATAATCGCTTTTATCTTTTCTAAATCACCTTCACTGACAAAAATAATCAGTTCTTTTTTGTCAGTAAACACCTGCGGAATCTGACTAACACAATCACGTAGATACTGATCGTATACTTCGGCGGTCAGATATTGACTGGCTTTTTCCCGAATGATTCGATTAAAATCCTGCAGTATCCGTTTTTTTTCTTCCAGTTCCAGAGTTTTAGCCTTGTTTTTTCCTTCCGCGATAATCTTATTTTTATCCCTGAAAATGGTATGATAACTCCGTTCCTCAATCGATTTTTTCTCTTTTTTGACTTTTTGCCGAGAGTCTTCCAAAAGCAGATCCCGCTTTTCTTTTGCATCGTAGATGATATCTTTTCCCCATTTTCGTTCTTTGCTTAAAATATATTGGGTAAACACCCGCAGTTTTTCTTCTACAGAAATCATTTCATCACATCCTTACAATCCCACAGACTCTTTTATATACCGGGTTATCATTCCTTCACTTCTTTGATAACCATATCGATCCGGAATTACTGTAATTAGCGGTGCAAAGTACTTTTTCTTTACTTCAATTACAGTTTCTTCCATCATCATGTATGCTTTTTCGGTTATAAAAATAATTCCAATGTCCTTATTTTTCAAGGCCTCTTTAAACGCTGCTTCAATGTCATCTTTTGATTTTAAATAAGTTCCTTCGATACCCGCCAGTTGCATTCCCAGAAAAGAGTCCCGGTTCTCACTAATCAGATAAGATTTCATTTTATAAGCTACCAATAATCATAATTGAAATGATCAGACCGTAGATCGCCACACCCTCTGCCAAACCAACATAGATCAGGGTTTTACCTAAAATTTTCTGATCTTCGGAAACCGCACCCAAAGCAGCCGAACCAACAACCCCAACCGCATAGCCAGCACCGGCGCAAGCAAGCCCAGTGGAAAGTGCTGCCGCGATATAACCTAAACCGGCATCGGTGATTCCACCAGCTACGCCTTCAGTCGCTGCCGATACAATACTGGGTGCCATAAAAATAAGCGCCCCGGCCAACAAGGGGATAAATGTAGACAAATTAACACGCAAGAATTTTTTCATATTCTGACTTTTTTCATCACAATCATTATAAACAAAATAAACCCCACAGGCGATGGTCCCCAAAACTAACAGTGCTGCTCCAATTGTAATCAGAGTTAAAATATTCATTTCAAATTCTCCTTAATTTAGATTAATTTCCAGATCAACCGGTTTAAACTCAATCCCGTCGCCTGAATAGTATTTACTGAACAACTCATAAAATTGTAATCTTAACGCCTGAATTCCAACAATCAAACCTTCTAGCGCAATGATGAATATATTGGCAAAGATCAGTATTCCAAAACTGATCACACCATTTTGCACCAGAATGGCAAGGGTCTGAAAGGCCATAAACAAACCCACATGGGTTAAGGCAAAGGCTCCAATTCTGATAAAAGAAAGGGTATTACTCAACATTCCCAGGAGCATTTCAAAAAGCTCAAAACCACTTTCGACATAATATTCTGATGCAGTTTCTTTATATAGCGGTTTCCGCTTTGTTATATAATTTGCCAGTGGTTCTCTAATTAATACCAGAAAGACTAGCAATACTGCTAAAATAGTCAAGCCCGGAACTAATATTTCTGGATACGGAAAAACCCCAAAGTTTAACCCTAAAATTCCTAGGATACTGGCATATAAAGCAAAACCGCAGATACCATTTTTTCCAAAAACCCCTTCCTTGATGTCTTTCTTCTTGAGCTTATTGATAATACTGTAAATATAAGCAATAAAAAGCATCACGATACCAATTAGCACCGCTGCCAGCAGAACCGTATTGATCTCATGAAAGGGCCGTAACCATAAGGGATGAATAAGCTCTTCAAAGCCAAAAATACTGCCATACATAAACCCGAAAAATGTCGAACACATCCCTAATCGCAATAACACCTTACCCAGTTCAACACCCTTCATTCCGAGGATCAATCCAGCAAGCGCCAAGATGATCCCCTGACCAACATCACCAAACATAAAACCAAAACAAAACATATAGGTGATACTTAGAAAGGGGGTTGGATCCAATTCATTGAATGAGGGTACACCATACATTTTTACTAATGTTTCAAAGGGCCGAAAAAGCCAATTATTTTTTAATTTGGTCGGTGGCTTGCCACTGCCGCTATTTGTATCTGAAAACATAATAATCAAATCCGGGTATTTTGCAGCGACGGCCTCCATTTGTTGTTTATCGCGCTTAGAAATCCACCCGGAAAAGTAGAAATTTTCTTCGCTAAAAGCCATATACTTTTTAATGATACTCAAATTGCCGTATAAACTCAGGGTATTAAAAGACTCTGTCGCTTCTTTTCGGTTTTCTTTTAAATGCGCATTCAAATCGACAAGCAATTTCGATTTCATCTCTTTTTGCATATCAATTTCATGATTAATTTTTTCAAGGATCGCTTTTGGTGTTTCAGTATACTCCGGGTTAAACCCTTCAATTGGCTTAAAATTCAAGGCCTTCAGGATTCGGTTTGACTCTATTTCCAAATCCTTAGGTGACATAATCATAAATACTTCTTCATTATCTTCCTGATTGCCTACATGAAAGACAATCGAGGTCACACTATTATAAATACTTTTCAACCGGGCAGCATTATCCTTTGTGACCGATCCCATACTAAAAGAAAAATTCTCAAGACTGTCAAGTTCACTCATGTTTGCTTCTAGTTCATCTAAATAGCTGTACGCCGTTCTGCTTTTTTCAAGCGCCTCAAGACGATCGTTTATTTCTTTAATCTCGCCATACTCAAGCACCAAGTTATTTTCAAATTCCTTGGCTTTTGATAAAGCTCTGCCCAGATCCGTGTCACCTTTTGCTAAAGTAACCATATCTAAACTAAGGGATCCCTTGTATAATTCATTTAGTTTATTTACAGTTTTTACAAAATTCTTCTCATCCATCATGGTTTCGCCAGACATAAGCTGAGCAAAACCTAATAGTTCTCCCATGTTTTCTTCCCGTATTGGCAAAATAAATCTGCCTGAGTCGATTTCGTGCATGGCATCCACTATTTGTATATCATTGAAAAGAAAAATGTCTTTGGCAAATTTATCAACATATTTGATCTTACCGACCACATCCATCATAATTAAATTTTCAACTGCCATAGAATACTTCCTTTCACACCCTAATCAATGGGTCTGATTAAATATTTTTTAGTTTCACTTGAATCCATGCGATAACGCTTGCTTTCAATAATTGTAGTGATGTCTTCAATTTCAAAATCCAATAAACGCACATAGGCAACAACACGACCCAAACCACTGTCACTCGATCCAAAAAGTTTTAAATTTTGATAATATAAATAGCGTTCCTTACGCCTTTCCATAAATAAATCAATGGTTTCTGTATGATTAAAAAGAAAAGCATAGTCGGACTTTGTCAATAGGGCCTTAATCTCAATCAGATTCTTTGCATTAACTAGGCTTAATAAACGTTTCTCGTTAAGCTCCAGACCGCCACGTAACGAATAGGCAATCAGTTCTTCGCGGGATAGGCTGTAAAACTTTTTCCCCCGATAAATCCAGATTAAATTCAGCAAATCGAAGTTTCTTCTTTCTAAATCGATTAAATCCTGATTCGATTTTTTATCAAGCTTCAATAAACGGTTTTTTAATAAATCGTAATAATAGCGGTCGAGATTTTTTTCCACCATGACCAATTCATGGGTCCCCTTAATATCCTTATAGATTTCAAAAACACGATAATAATCGGTATTAATGAGCATCTTTTTAAATTCTTCCCAATCTCTGGCCCGGAAAAGCCGATCAAAGGGAACCTTTGTATACTTTTCTGAATAGACCATTAGTCCCTGCAACGGCTCTAAATCAGCACTTCTGGCGATGCCACGAATCAAAACCCGCAGCGATTCAACCTCCATTCGGATTAATAAAATAACAAAAAAATTCTTTTCCGTTCCTGAGAGGTAGTGCATCAACTTTTCGGTTTCACGCACTTTCAAATCATTTAAGTGGGCTTCAATCTCTGTACGATGAAGATCTTCAAGATCCATTTTACTTAAAAAATCCCCATAATAAGTGTGATCTCTCAGGTAAAGGAACACTTCTTTCAAGTCTTTTGCCTTGATCAGCTCTAGAAAGTCTTTATCATTAATCCTTCGCGCTCTCATAGCAAGTGCTTTAGTATTTATAGCGGCATGTTTACTTTTAGACATAGAACTCACACACTTTTCTCTAAAATTTAGATTGAAAATCGATAGAATCTGATACCATCATTTTCGGATTACTCAAATACCAGCAAAATCTTCTCTGATAGAATCAACGTAACACTGTTACTTGCCGATGCTTTCACATATTAAGCACGCTTGCTCGGTTGCTTGAATAGCTTTTCTAAAACTTCCAAAGCCTTCTCATCTTTTTTCTCATCATATCGGCAGCGAATCTTAGCTAATTCCTGATCCATTGAATTAATGATGCTTTGACGTTCTTCTTTGGCTTTTGTTATCTCAGACAGATAATTTTGTTTGGCTGATTCCAACACACTATCCAACTCCGCTTTCTCATTTGTCTTAATATTATTTTTTGTGCGTTCTAAAATTCGATCTGCACGTTGGACAACATTGTTTTTAATACGCACTGCCTTCGTGTCTAAATCGATCACTTTCCTGATGACCACATTAATATCTGCATCTTCACTATGTAACATACTGACTCTCCTTTCTGTTGGCTTTTGATATTTTCTTCTTATTAATATACCCATAATTATGTTTTTCATTATAGCACTTTTAAAAATGATAGCAATATGTAAATTTTAACGCAATCGCTTGCATGTTTCTTAAAATTAATTATTCGATTGACAGTCGTCGTCAAATGATGTAATATTAACTTATACCAATACCCCACCCCACGTGGGGTAGAGTTGCAAGGAGGAACCATTATGGAAAAAACGCAATTTAATATCAGCGGTATGACATGCACTGCCTGTGCCAGTGCTATTGAACGTAAGGTTGGTCAAATAGATGGTGTAACATCTGCCGTCATTAATTTTGCGAATGAAAAACTGATTGTTCAGCATGATCCGGCTATGGTAAGCGTTCCACTGATCATCAGCACCGTTACAGCACTTGGCTACGGAGCAACACTGGCAGATAGTGGCAGCACCTCCGCAGCAATTGTTAATAAAAATCAGCATCGTAAACCCGATTACCAAAGTCAAATCGAAGAAGTTAAATTTCGACTTATCGGATCGCTAATCTTCACCCTCCCCTTATTTTATATCGCTATGGGGCCAATGATCGGTTTACCAATTCCGGCTTTTCTGGCTGGTGAAAAAAACTTACTCATTAATGCGCTTACGCAAATGTTGCTAACCTTGCCAGTTATGTTTTTATGTCGGCATTTTTACATCAACGGCTTCAAAGCTTTAGCCAAACGAATTCCAAATATGGATTCCCTGGTGGCGATCGGAACGAGTGCCGCCTTCGTTTATGGGTTAGTCGTTCTTTTTATCCTTGCTTACGGCTTTTCGTATAACGACATGGACTTGATCCATCATTATGCACATGAACTCTATTTTGAATCAGCCACGGTGATCTTAGTACTAATAACCTTAGGAAAGTTTCTTGAAACAAAAGCTAAAGGCAAGACATCCCAGGCGATTGAAAAGTTGATCGCCTTAGTACCGGAAAATGCCAGAGTTTTGAGAGATGATAGCGAAGTCGAAATTCATATTGATGAGGTTCGAATTGATGACATCGTCATTATTCGCCCCGGCGAACGTATTCCCGTTGATGGAGTAATCATGAATGGACATTCTAGCGTCGACGAATCACTGCTTACTGGTGAAAGTTTACCTGTCGAAAAAACTATTGGTGCTAATGTTATTTCTGGTAGCATGAATAAGACCGGTTCCTTTGAATTTAGAGCCACAAAAATCGGACAGGACACCACCCTCAGTAAGATTATTGAACTGGTTGAAGAAGCTCAGTCGTCTAAAGCTCCGATAGCCCGAATTGCCGATCAAATCAGTCGCTACTTTGTTCCTGCAGTTATGGCAATTTCGCTGCTGACCTTTATAACCTGGATGCTCCTCGGTTCTGGAATGTCTTTTGCATTGTCTGCCGCGATAACCGTTTTAGTTATCTCCTGCCCCTGTGCCTTAGGATTAGCTACTCCCACAGCTATTATGGTAGGAACCGGAAAAGGCGCCGAAAAGGGCATCTTATTTAAGAATGGCCCTGCTCTCGAAATTCTTGGAAAATCCAACACCGTTGTTTTTGATAAGACCGGTACCTTGACAATCGGTTCTCCATCGATTACCGATATCATTCTTTATGATTCTGCTATCGATCAGGATGAGTTGTTAGCCATAACCGCATCGCTGGAAAAAAAATCCGAGCACCCATTAAGTGAGGCGATTGTAAATAAAGCGACTGAACTTAATTTACCTTTATCTGATGTGTCACATTTTGATTCGTTGTCAGGCTTAGGCATAAAAGGTCAGATTGCCGATAAGAATATCTTAGTCGGAAACATTAAACTGATGGAGCAGAATCACATTTCCGTTGAACCGATAATGAATGACTATCTGCGGCTCTCTGATTTGGGAAAAACCCCGTTATTAATTGGCTGGGATCATGCTATCAGAGGGATGATTGGGGTTGCTGATACCATCAAGGAAAACAGTAGCTTGGCAGTTTCTCAACTAAAGGCAATGGGTATCCAGGTTTACATGCTCACTGGTGACAATGAGCGGACAGCTCAGGCTATCGGCAACATGGTAAACATTGAGCATGTCGTTGCCAATGTACTGCCCCATGAAAAATCATCGATGATAAAAAAACTGCAGTCTCAGGGACATCAGGTAATCATGGTCGGCGATGGCATCAACGATGCTCCGGCATTGGCTCAAAGCGATGTCGGTATAGCAATTGGAAACGGCACGGATATCGCAATAGAATCGGCCGATGTCATTCTGATGCAAAGCGATTTAATGAATATTGTCTCCGCTATACAATTAAGTAAGGCTACCCTTAGAAACATCAAACAAAACTTATTCTGGGCCTTTATTTATAATGTGATTGGTATCCCACTAGCTGCCGGTGTTTTATTTATACCATTTGGTCTAAAACTAAACCCGATGTTTGCCGCCGGAGCAATGAGCTTGAGTTCAGTTTCAGTGGTGCTCAATGCCTTGTCACTAAAAACATTCAAAACAAAATTTATGCCGATTAGCAAACTTGAAAACAAGCAAACCACTTCCATGGCAACCTTGCCTGAAGTTAATAATATTGAAACGAAAGAAGGAAAAGAAATGAAAATTTTATTAAAAGTTAATGACATGAGTTGTCAACACTGTGTAAAGCGGGTTGAGGGAGTTCTTAATGGTTTTGAAGGCATCCGTGATGTGTCTGTTTCTCTTGATCAAGGACAAGCCAGTTTTACTGGATCCGAAAATGTTGATCTGAGCGCGGTGACTGCTGCCCTCACAGAAGCAGGTTACCCGGCCTCTGTAATTGCCGAATAATCATGAACGCCAAGGATCGTTCAATTGAACTCAACCTACTAAAAACTGCCCGAGGCCAGGTAGATGGGATCATTAAGATGCTTGAAGGTGACCGCTATTGCATTGATGTTTCAAAGCAAATTCTCGCCGTTCAGGCTCTTCTAAAAAAAGCAAACCTGGAAATTTTAAAAAAACATATGAATTCTTGTGTCATAGATGCCTTTGAAAAAGGCGATGGCGAAGCAAAAATTGACGAGATAATGCTTGTCCTTGACAAGTATTATCGCTAGGTTACACAAACTAACCTAGCACCTGCAAATAAAAGAATGACGCACAAGATCAAACAGATCTTGTGCGTCATTCTTAAATTCAGACAATATAAAAACCGCATCATCTGCGGTCATATTTTAAATTTGGTGACCCATGGGCGACTCGAACGCCCGACACCCTGATTAAAAGTCAGATGCTCTACCAACTGAGCTAATGGGTCATACTATAATTTACTTTTTGTCTGTCTCTATACGATTATGAATACTGAAGTTTACCTAACTAAGCGATTCACACAAAAATGTTCACTTCCTACGGTCGTGCATTTTTGGTTCTCTGCTTATACCAACTGAGCTAATGGGTCATGTTGTATAAGTTATGTTTCGTATAAATTATGTTAGGGTTCGTATTTTTAATAAAAACTCTTCTCATCCTGATTGGATGAGTTTTTACTAAAAATGCGTTTGCCTTCGCACGTCGTTTCGCTACCGCTCAACGGTGGAGCACTCGGCTGTTAACCGATAGGTTGCTGGTTCAAATCCAGCCTGGGGAGCCATTAAGACATCAGGCGGGTGTGAAACAAACCGTTTCATATCCGCTCTTATAAGCAAGGCCCCTTGGTCAAGCGG
>NZ_CAKMJU010000058.1:0-74177 GCF_927416815.1 uncultured Acetobacterium sp.
TCAACACAAAAATGAATTTAATTCTATTTTCGGTCACTACATTTGTGATTTTGGATTATTTTTACCGTTTTATGCGGTTTGTGAGCACTGATTTGGCTGAAATTGCTTAATTTCTATGCTTTTACTCGAAATCCGGGTTAAGATCAGAGGTGAAGAAAATGGAAAATTTCAAACGACAGGAGATCCTAAGTGTCGGGATTGATATCGGCACGTCGACCACCCAGTTGGTATTTACCAAGATACTGCTGGAAAATATGGCATCAAGTTTTAATATCGCCCGGATTGAAATTATCGGCAAGCGGATCATCTATCGTAGCGAGATTTATTTTACGCCCGTAACCCCTGATGACCGGATTGACATGAATGAGGTCATGAAAATCATTGACAATGAGTTCTTTAAGGCCGGGATAGAGAAAAAAGATATCGACATCGGAGCCGTAATTATCACCGGAGAAACTGCCCGCCGCGCCAACGCCAGCGAGGTGCTGCATAAGCTCAGCGGCTATGCCGGAGACTTTGTGGTAGCAACCGCAGGACCGGTGTTAGAAAGTATTATTTCGGGTAAAGGCGCTGGTTCAGACAAGATTTCAAAAGAGCATAGTACCACTGTTGCAAACATCGACATCGGCGGCGGAACCTCAAATATGGTTATTTTTGACCATGGGACAACCACTAGTACCGGCTGTCTTGATATTGGTGGCCGGCTGGTGAAAATGGATGCCCAGGGAAAAATAATTTACATCAACGAAAAGCTAAAACAGATCATTGAGCATGAAAAATTGGAGATTGCACTGGGTCAAATGGCCAATGAAAATAGTTTGTCAAAATTGGCAAAAATCATGGTAGACCAGCTGGAAACAGCGGTTGGCTTAAGAAAGCAGGATCAATACTATCAGATGATGCTGACCATCGAGGCGATGGAAATAAAAAAACCGATCCAGTATATCACTTTTTCCGGCGGGGTAGCCGATATCGTCTACCATTACGATGAACACGAAGACCTATTTAAGTATCAGGATATCGGAATCATTTTGGGACGAGCGATTCGGCAGTCAGAATTATTTACCAAATTACAGGTATTGGATGCCGAAGAAACGATCCGGGCGACTGTGGTCGGCGCCGGCTCACACACCACTGACATCAGTGGTAGCACGGTTTCTTATGACAAATCGGTGCTGCCGATAAAAAATATCCCAGTCGTGAAAATACCCTTTGCCAACAACGAAGACATTTCAGAAATTGCCCAGGAGGTATCAAAGCGCGTTGAATGGTTTAAACTAGAAGATCAGTTTCAGCAGGTTGCGATTGCTTTTCAAGGCATCAACTCGCCGTCTTTCAAACAAATTGAAGGCTGCGCCGAAGAATTGATCAAAGGACTTAAGGAAATAATCAAGCACGAGTATGCCGTCATCATCATTAGTGAAGTAGATATCGCCAAAGTCCTGGGACAAACCATTAAACGAATCATGAACAACGACCATCCAGTGATCTGTATCGATAGTATTATGGTTAGCGATGGTGACTACATCGACATCGGCAATCCGATAGCCGGGGGAATGGTTTTACCGGTTGCGGTTAAAACCCTGATTTTCAAGTAAAATTTGGCACTAGCAGAAATACCTGTTCATCACGTATGGAAATACGATGAAATAAATTTTTAACATCGGTTTGCCAATGGCTTAACTGGTCAAAGCAGGGATTATTAAACCTAATAATCGGCGCTTTGATCAGTTAAGCAGGAAGCTGAACGAAAGAAAATATTGATTGTTATAAGTATGATAGTCAAAAAAATAAGGAGTGAAAGTATGAAACTAAAAACCGTATTGTTTGGAAAAACCTATCAATTTAAGAACGTGAATGAGGTTCAGGCTAAGGCCAGTGAACAAAAGTCAGGTGACGAATTAGCAGGTTTAGCGGCAACCTCCACGGAAGAACGGGCAGCAGCAAAAATTGTCCTGGCGGATATGCTGTTATCAGATATTCGCAATAACCCGGCGGTTCCTTATGAACTCGATGATGTCACCCGGGTGATTCAAGACCAGGTCAATGAAGCTGTTTATCGGGAAATTAAAAACTGGACAGTCGGCGATTTACGGGATTTCATGATGCTCTACTCATCGACCGGCCCGATTATTCAACGTATTGCAACCGGGTTAACCTCGGAAATGATAGCCGCCGTTACAAAAATTATGTCGAACATGGATCTGATTTATGTGGCCAAAAAAATTGATAATGTGGCAACCTGTGTAACAACCATCGGCCAGCGGGGAATCGCTGCCAACCGTGCCTTGCCTAATCATCAGACTGATGATATCGACGGCATTTTTGCAGAACTTTATGAAGCCCTTGCCTATGGGGTTGGCGATGCTATGCTGGGTCTTAATCCGGTTCAGGATACCGTCGAATCAACCTCGTTCCTACTCCATAAATTATATGATTTTAGAATGAAGTGGGAAATCCCGACCCAAAACTGTGTGCTTTCGCATATTACCACACAGATGGCTGCCCTGCGCAAAGGTGCTCCGCTGGATATGATTTTCCAATCGATTGCCGGAACCCAAAAAGCCAACGAATCCTTCGGTGTTACCACAGCGATGCTCGATGATGCCTATGATCTGGGCAAACGCGAATGTGTTTCCGGTGGTAAAAATATCATGTACTTTGAAACTGGTGAAGGTTCAGAACTTTCGGCAGACGCCCATCTGGGGGTTGATATGTTGACGCTTGAAGCGCGGACCTATGGTTACGCCAGACGATATGACCCATTCTACGTCATGTCAGTAGTCGGTTTTATCGGACCCGAATATATTTATGACTCGGTTCAGCAACTACGAGCCGGACTAGAAGAGCATTTTATGGGAACGCTGTCATTATTCCCGATGGGTGTTGATGTTTGCTATACCAACCATATGCCCGCCAGTCAGAATGACTCAGAGAACCTGGCCTTGTTACTGGCTCATGCCGGGATGCCAGCCTTTGTAACCGCACCAATGGGCGATGATATTATGCTCAACTATCAATTGCTGGGCAATCATGACTGGCAGACACTGTTAGAGTTGTCGGGACTTAAACGGGTACCGGAATTTGAAAAATGGCTGCAAAAGATGGAAATCCTCGATGAATATGGCATGTTTACTGCCAAAGCCGGCGATGCATCAATTTTTCTGAAATAGTAGGAAGGGGTAAAATATTATGATAAATGAAGCTACTTTAAAAGAGTCAATCCGTGACATTATTAAAAATGTGATCAAAGAAGAATTAGCCGGAGCAGCAACAGCAGAGCCTAAAAGCACCGTGAAAGTGTCAGCAACTGAGGTTAATGACAGTGAGGGTTTCGTCGATGATGTAACCCTGGCGACCATGAATGAAACCTTTTATGTACCCGATCCCCATGACCGGGAAGGTTATATGAAGATGAAAGAGTTCACCTCCGGCCGCCTGGGGATCTGGCGAGCTGGCCCCAGACCGCTAACCAAAGCTTATCTGAGATTCTTGGCTGATCATTCAGCGGCTCAAAACGCGGTATGGTCAGACGTCGACGAAAGTCTTGTCAAAGAACTGGGATTCATCCCCCTTGCGACAGTTGCAGTTGACAAATCTGAATATATTAAGAACCCTAACACCGGCAAGAAACTGACCGACGAAGCCGTCGAAACGGTCAAGAAAAACACCGTCAAAAACTTAAATGTGCAAATCGTGTTTGCTGACGGACTCAGCTCACGGGCGATTGAGAAAAATGCGGCTGATTTTTTACCGGCTTTTGAGCAGGGTTTAAAATCACTGGGTCTAAGCTTCTCAACCCCATTCTTTGTCACCAACGGACGGGTTGCTATCGGTGATGAAATTGGCGAAATTACCGATGCCGATGTGGTTGCCGTTTTATGCGGCGAACGACCAGGACTAAACTCGACCGGTTCGATGGGTGCTTACATTACCTACAAACCGACAATGGGGATGGAAGAGGCCAGAAGAACGGTTATCTCAAACATTCACAAGCAGGGAACCGCACCAGTAGAAGCAGGCGCCCAGATCGCTGAACTCTGTCAAACCATGATCAAGCATAAAATGTCTGGTGTTGACTTAAAATTAATATAATTCCGAGGAGGATAAACGAGTGATCGGAGAAAAAATACGCGCAAATGTAGTTTGTATGAATATGATTCCAAATGTCAGTGACGATTTAGCCAAAGCCCTTAATTTAAAGCCCCATCAGAGAAGTTTAGGCCTGATTACCGGGTCGATTGATGATGTGACCTTTATCGCCCTCGATGAAGCCACCAAAGCCGCTGAGGTCGAAGTTATTTATGGTGAATGCCTGTTCTCAGCCTTTGTCGGAATTTTTACTTCTTTTGCTGGCGAAGCAATCGGCATCCTGGCCGGCGAAAATCCGGCTGAAGTAAAGAGCGGTCTTGAAGCGTGTGCCCACTATATTGAAAATGGTGCTTACTTTGTCAATGGCAATGATAAGGGTGAATCGATCTATTTATCCCATTGTGTTTCCAGTACCGGCAGTTATTTATCAGAAACTGCAGAAATCCCCGCCGGCATGCCCTTAGCCTATTGTATTGCTCCACCGATTGAAGCGATCTACGGGATTGATGCGGCACTTAAAGCAGCGGATGTAAAAATCTGCAAGACCTTCTTGCCACCAACAGCGACCTCCAATTTTGCCGGAGCACTGATGACCGGCTCGCAGTCGGCCTGTCAATCAGCCTGTGACGCCTTTGCCCAGGCAGTTCAGTATATTGCCAATAATCCGATTGTGATATAAAAAAATGATTTCTGTCGGGATTATCGATACAGTCGGGTTTACCGGTGCGGTAACGGCCCTGGATACCTGTCTTAAAACCGCAGATGTAGAATTTGTCCGGTATGAAAAAATGTCAGGCGGAATTGTCTCCATCATTATCAAAGGCGATGTTGGGGCTGTTTCAGCAAGTGTTATGGCCGGGATTGAGGCGGCTGCCGCAGTCGGAGAATACCGAAAACACACCATTATTGCCAGGCTCGACGATCAAACCGAGAAGCTGCTGGGTCAATTGACTAGTCGCAGTGATCAAGAACCAAGTGATCAAAAAGCAAGTGATGGTTCGGACGCAACAATAGCTGCCGAAGGCCAGCCACTAAGGCCGGAAGCGCAGGTCTTATTTGATAAAACAACGGATCCGGTGCCATCACCAATTGATCAGGGATCAGAAGTAGACTCAGAAGTAGAAGCCAACGAAGAGTTAACAGCAGCAGCTAGCGAAGCACTAACAGACGAAATAAAAGAACCCAAAGACGAACCCTTGATCTATTCAGAAGAAGCATTAAATGTGATGACCGTTTCGCAATTAAGAAGGCTGGCACGAGAACTGAGCATCAAAGGAATCAGCAGAGAAAAAATCAAAAGATCCCGAAAAGTTGATCTGGTTGTCAATATTTTAAAAGAACTAAGTGAAGAGGAGGAATAATGGTGCAATTAGCAGATAAAGACCTGATATCCATCCAGGAAACCCGGACATTACTAAAAAATGCCAAGAAAGCCCAAGTGGCGTTGGCGCAGCTGAGTCAAGGTCAAATTGATACCATTTGCGAGGCGATTAAAGATGCGGCAATGGCAAATCTTGAACGATTTGCCAAAATGGCCAATGAGGAGACCGGTTTTGGTGTTGCAAAAGATAAGGTGATCAAGAATTATTTTGCCTCGCAGGTTGTCTACGACAGTATTAAAGAGATGAAAACAGTCGGGATTGTCAGTACCGATGAAGCCAAAAAAATCTTTGAAGTGGCCGTGCCGATGGGGGTTATAGCGGGACTGATTCCCTCAACGAATCCCACCTCAACCGTCATTTACAAGGCACTGATCGCCATTAAAGCCGGTAATGCAATTGTTTTTTCACCCCATCCATCTGCCCAACACTGCATTATCGAGACCGTCAGGGTCTTAAAGGAAGCAGCCCTAGCAGCCGGTATGCCGGCAGATTGTATGGCCTGTGTGACCGAAATCACTATGGAAGGCACCGCCGAGCTACTAAAAAATAAAGATACCAGCTTGATCCTCGCAACCGGTGGTGAAGCGATGGTAAAAGCGGCCTACTCTTCTGGTAATCCCGCGATTGGGGTAGGACCCGGGAATGGTCCGGCATTTATCGAAAAAAGTGCCGATATAGCGCTGGCAGTTAAGCAGATCATTGATTCAAAAACATTTGACAACGGTGTTATCTGTGCATCAGAGCAATCCATCATTGTCGAAAAAGAGTCACAAGTGGCAGTTACCAAAGAACTAGAAAAGCAGGGCTGTTATATCTTGTCAGCAGATGAGAAAAAGCAACTAGAAACAATGATGATGACCCCCAGGATGACCATGAATCCCAAAATCGTCGGCAAAACGGCAGTTTATATTGCCGAGATGGCAGGCATTCAAGTACCGCCAGAAACCAGAATCCTGATTGGAATAGAAAGCCAGGTTGGTCATAATATCGCCTTTTCAAGAGAAAAGCTTTGTCCGATACTGGCTTTCTACATCGAAGACGATTGGCAGAAAGCTTGTGAACGATCGATTGAGATTCTCAACAAGGAGGGTGTCGGTCATACCATGATCATCCATTCTCGCGATCAGCAAATCATCAAAGAGTTTGCCCTGAAAAAACCGGTCAGTCGTCTATTGGTGAATACACCAGGAGCATTGGGTGGTGTTGGGGGAACAACAAACCTGATTCCGGCCTTTACCCTGGGCTGCGGAGCAGTCGGAGGTAGCATTACTTCAGATAATATTTCCCCGCTTAATTTACTTAATTTAAGACGGGTAGCCTATGGGGTAAAAGAACTGGAAGAAATTCGTGACACCATCAACAGCGCTATTGATCTTAAGCCGACAGCAAAGCGGGTGTCTGAGCCAAAACTGGATCAGGCCACCGAAGATCAGCTGGATCGGGTTACCGATATAATTTTTGAAAAACTAAAAAATCAATTAAATATTTAATTTTACTTGGAGGTAAATAAAATGGCAAATACAAATGCATTAGGAATGATTGAAACACGTGGTTTGGTAGCAGCAATTGAAGCAGCAGACGCAATGGTAAAAGCAGCAAATGTAACCTTAATCGGAAAAGAACAAATCGGCAGCGGTTTAGTTACCGTTATGGTCAGAGGCGACGTCGGCGCCGTTAAAGCGGCCACCGATGCCGGTGCAGCAGCAGCTGAACGGGTTGGCGATCTGGTCTCTGTCCATGTTATCCCACGTCCCCATGCCGATGTCAACGAGATGCTGCCACAGGAAAAAAACTAGTTTATCAATTTGAATGCCAATGAAATAAGTTGAATTAGAACAAGCTAAATAAAAACGAATCGAAAGTGATGCCAGATAGCTGCAGCGCATTGGGATGACGGCACTTAAGAGCCGCTTGTCACCAGTCACAGGTGACGCTAAAAAGCATCACTTTCATTTAATTAAGGAAGTGAACCAATGAATTTAGTAACCGAAGATGGATTAAAAAAAATCATCAAAAATGGACAAGCGATAAAAAATAATGAATTGCGACTTCCCCAAAACTCAATGTTAACCCCATCGGCAAAATCACTGCTGGCGGATCATAAACTAAAATTGGTGCTGGTTGATGAAACCCCAGTCGATAAAAAGACCGATGCAGATGAAGCCCCGACCGATAAAAAGACTGATGTAATGGAAACGGCCGCTAAATTGGCAGCAAAAAAAATTGGCAAGTTTAGCCTCGAAAGCGGTGGTTATCTCGACGAAAAGCCAGAACACATGACCCAGATTTACGGTAATCTGTTAGTCAACAAAGACCATCAACGGATCAAGCTCAGAGGAGAGATCGATCTGCTAATGGGCGAGATCATGAAAGTTCAAATCCGCGCTAAGGCGCTTGAAAAAAGTGATCTGGTCACCGATCTACACGAAGTATTTGACTATATCGGCAAGCTCTCACGAGCTGAAGTGTTAAATGAACCCTTGAGCACCGACACTATTTTGGGATTGAATGAGCAGGAGATCCGTGCCATGTCTCATAACCCCAAAAAATATTTTGGGCATCAGCACCTATTTAATATTACCTATGAACTAGGTGAGATTCCAATCCTGCTAAACTCACTTCGGGCGATGATCAGGAAAACCGAAGTAGCCTGCTATGAAGCCTTTAAACAGGCCGATGGCACGGTCAGCAGAGGCGACCTGATGCAGGGATACAACCGCTTGTCATCAATTATGTATATCATTATCTTTAAGCATCTGGATCATTAAGACCGGGAGGAACAAGGATGAGTGAGCAAGTAGAAAAAATTGTTGATCTTGTTTATAAAAAAATAGCCGCTAAATTAAAAAGCTTGGGCTACATTGAAATTGAAGCATCGGGACGTCATGTACACCTGTCGCGGCAGGTTGTCGATGAACTGTTTGGTAAGGCTTATGTTTTGACGCATATAAAACCACTATCCCAGCCGGGTCAGTTTGTCTGTGCCGAACGGGTAACCCTGATCGGACCCAAAGGACAACTTTCAAATGTGGTGGTTTTAGGTCCGGAACGTGAGCAGTCACAAATTGAAGTGTCAAAAACCGATGCAAAAATTCTTGGTGTTGATGCGCCAATAAAGGAAAGTGGAAAAATTCAGGGAACACCGGCCATAAAAATTAGTGCCAACGGCAATACCGTTGATCTGAACCAGGGCCTATTAATCGCACAAAGACACATTCACATGTCACTCACAGACGCCGAGTGTTTAGCATTAAAAGATGGTGATCGGGTTGATGTTGCGGTATCTAGTGATCGGCCAGTGATTTTTAAGGATGTCAAGCTCAGAGTCTCGGATCAGTATGATACCGCGATGCATGTTGATTATGATGAGGCCAACGCCTGTAATCTTACCGGGAAAACATTTGGTTTGATCATAAAAACTTAGTGATACAAATTTAGAAAAAGGAGCGGGCAAATGGATCTTGAACGATTAATCGACGAAGTATATCAACGCATCATCGATAAAACAAAACAAGAAGAAATAACAAAGGCAGTGAGTAACGAGGCAGTGAGGCCTGGTAAGAAATTTCTTCAATGCGAGGGCAAGGTTCTGTCAATAGCAGGATACGAAGCAGTATTATTTGAGACAATCAAGGATAAAAGTCAATTTCGGGATTATCAATTTCTGGTGATTACCAGGCTTTCAATCGATGAAATGGCGGCCTCGGTTAGCGGCTTAGCGATTAACGAAAAAACACGGGTATTGCGGCAATTTTTACTAACCGGAAAAACCGTTTATGTCATGGAAGAAGGTCTTGAACACCGGGCTTACAAAGCGATCGCGAATCCCGTATTTTATAACGTTTTCAAAGATCAGGAAACAAAATTAATTCAGTATGGGATGCAAATCATGAGTGCGATAGCTCTGGAAACGGCCCTTGATACTGGAGAGAAGATGGTATCAGCAGAAACGATAAGAAACGAGACCGTAGCCGAATCAGCCGTCAGGAGTGGATCTAGTGCGATTCAGTCAAGTGAAATTAAATCAAGTAATAAATACACGACCGTGAAAAAACTGATCAACCATGAACTGGCAAAGCAGCTTGCTTCGGAAGCCAATATCACCTTAAAAGTGGGGACCTTGATCACCCCATACGCAAATGATGTATTTAGAGAAAATAATACGCGCATTACCTTTATTTAACGCGATTAAAAAGTGAAAAAGGTTTAAAATGGACTCAAATAAAATTAGTTGGAAGCAAGGTCTGGTGATCGCTTTAGGTGAATTGATGAGATGCCAAAGTCGGGAATGTGCTGGCTAGTCATTGCCTGGATTCCGCTGAGCCAAAGCGTTGCAGTGGAAATAAAAAAGTCAGTAGCCAATTAAGTGTTAAAAGTAATTTTTAGGGTATAATGACTGACAGAGCCGATCAGGATGTTTTCAATTAAAGTTATCGCTGGCGCATCATTTTTGCCAGTGTTTATGATTATTATTGGAATCGATCATTCGATGCAGATGACGAGGGAATAATGAGCAAGGTAGAAAATTTTGAAAATTTTGATCATAAAGAGACGCTGCTGAAGATTATTAATGCTTTTGAATGCGCCACCGAATTTAATGCGGTCATTTTAGATATTGAAGGCCGCCAGATCATCCCAGGGGACTGCAGCAATTGCGTGAGTTTTTGTGAGATTGTTCAAAACGCACATGGCGGTAAAGCGAAATGTCAAACCAGTTATAAAAATGCCGGAATTCAGGCCTTAAAATATGCAGAACCTTATATTTTTATGTGTCATGCCGGAATCCTGGCCTTTGCTGCGCCACTGATGATCGATGAAAAATATGCCGGGATTATTATTTGCAGAAATATTTTGATGTGGGAACCGGATGACTTTTTTTTTTGAAGAGCTTAGAGAGAAAAATAGAAATCTGGATATCGTGGCCTTAGAAGAAAGTGTCTCCAAACTTAAAATCGTCAGCTCAAATAAGGTTCATGCGGCAGCTTCGTTATTATACCTGGTGGCAAATCAGGTCATTAACAGCGACAATGAGACCAAAAAGCATAAAAAAGAAATCATGTATCATCAGTCTGTCTTAAATCAGGAGATCAAAGAAAAAAAGCGACTGCACCAGGAATTAATTGATTCCAATGAAAAGATGTATGGACAGTATAAGCTCCAAAAAGAAAAAGAACTATTGGGCAAAATTGCAATATTGGATCGCGACGGAGCCTACCAGGCCTTGTTGGGATGTATGTCGGACATTATGAAAAAATACTTTAGCCGGTTGGACTTATTCAAGACGATGGTTCTGGAATTGATGATCATGATTTCTAGAACAGTGGTTGAAACTGGCGCCGAAATGTCAGATGTTATTATCCTGAATACCAAGGTGATCAATGAGATTTACAATCTCGACAATGAGGCTGAAATCGGCAGTTGGGTTTGTATTATATTGAACAAATACATGGATCTGCTCGAAGGCAAACAAACCTCGATTAAAACCAAACAAATTGTCGATTCAGCAACAGAATACATTCGCGCTAATGTCAGAAAAAACATCACCCTTTTAGATGTAGCCGATGCTGTTTTTGTCAGCCAGTACTACCTCAGCCATGTTTTTAGAGAGGTATTAGAATGTACAGTCGTCGAGTACATCACGAAAGTAAAAATAGAGACGGCCAAAAAACTCCTGCACAATCCCAAAAACAGCGTCGCCGATGTTTCCGAAAAGCTAGGTTTTGGTGACACCAGTTATTTCAGCAAGGTATTTAAGAAAAATGAAGGTATCACGCCAACCCAGTTTCGCAAAAGATTGCTTTAAATAATGAAGGAAGTACATAAAATGTTTGAAGAGATTAAAGAATCGATTTACAATGGTAACGTTCCCCGGACTCAGGAGTTAATTAAAGAATATGCATTACGCAGGGTTTCTACCAAAAGCATTATTGAAGAAGCAATTATTCCGTCGATCGAAGAAGTGGGAAAGAAATTTCAAACGGAAGACTTTTTTATAACCGATGTATTATTATCCGCCCGGGCGGCCAATGCCGCCTTGAGAGCGATTGAAAAACAAGATCGACTGGATGGGAAGTCCATTACCAAGGGGCGGACTCGAGTAGTGATTGGTACGGTCTATGGTGATATCCACAATATCGGAAAAACGATGCTTAGTTTATTGCTGGAAGCTAATAATTATGAGGTGATTGATTTAGGGGTCGATGTGACCGGAGAAAAGTTTGTCAAATCAATCGCAAAATATAAGCCGGATTACGTGATGCTCAGTGCCCTGCTGATGACAACCATGAAAGAAATGCGCTGTGTGATCGATTTAATCCGTGAGCAAAACTCCAGTGAATTTCCCCAGACAAAAATCATGGTTGGCGGCGGTCCGGTAACCGCCGAATTCGCAAAAGAAATTGGCGCTGATGGATATGCCGACGATGCCTATAGTGCAATCGAGTGGGTTAAGGAAAATATCGTCAGCAACGAATAAATCAGCCTGGTTTAGGTCGATCAGTTGATCGACAAAGCCAGTTCCCGGGCCCAGGCATCGACTACCAGTACATCCTCAAGATTGGGACGGGCAATCACCTGATGTTTTTCCATGACCAGTTGGTTAATTCGGGGAATATCCAAAAAGTGGATCTCCTGATTTAAAAATCGCGCCACCGCTATCTCATTGGCAGCATTAAGGACGCAAGCCATCGTCCCGCCAATATCCAGCGCATCATAGGCCAGTTGCAAACAGGGAAAAGCCTGCCGATCTGGTTCCTCGAAGCTCAGCTCGCGCACCTGATTAAAATCCAGAGCCTGACGGTTGTTAGCGATCCGGTCGGGATAGAAAAAGGCGATTTGGATTGGCAGCGCCATATCCGGCATCCCTAATTGAGCAATAGTGGAATGGTCGATGAACTCCACCATCGAATGAATAATACTTTGGGGATGCACCACCACGTCAATCTGATCGCTTTCCAGATTAAAAAGCCATTTGGCTTCAATGACTTCTAAGCCCTTGTTCATCAGGGTGGCTGAATCAATGGTAATTTTTTTGCCCATCGACCAGTTGGGATGCTTCAGCGCCTGGGCTAAGCTAACAGATTGCAGTTGTTCCCGGCTTTGACCCCGAAACGGCCCACCGGAAGCGGTAATGATGATCCGGTCTATTTCTTCATGTTTATTTCCCATCAGACATTGGAAGATAGCACTATGTTCACTGTCCACCGGCAACAGTGATACCCCTGCCGCCGCCACGGCATCGATGACGAGCTGACCGCCGGCGACTAGCGTTTCCTTATTGGCCAGGGCAATATCAATGCCGGCGTGGATGGCCGCCAGGGTTGGCTGCAGCCCAATCATTCCCGAAACCGCCGTCAGTAGCAGATCATTCTCTGACGCCGTTGAAACGGCAATCAGACCGGCCAAACCGGTAACCACTTCCACCCCCGAACCCTTCTTCTGCAGCTGTTTTTCAAGCACCAGTGCGGCATCCCCATCCATCACACAGACCAGCCGCGGACCATAGGCTTCAATCTGTTTTTCCAGCAGATCAATGCGGGTATTGGTCGTTAAACCGACAATATTTAAGGCCTCACTATTTTGTGAAACCACTTCCAAAGCCTGAGTTCCAATCGAACCCGTCGACCCAAGGATACTGATGTTTTTCATAATTACCTCTTTCACACGCTTAATTCTACAAATAATTACTAAAATCATATAATATAATTCTTAAAAATAAGAGATAAATTAAGCAGATGGAATTGTATTAGAATGAAAGCAGTACCGACAATTATTACATCATGTTGCATGCATCAAGGCGGACACTAATAAGAAATTTTATTTCTTATTAGTGTCCGAGTTTGCAGCATACAACAGATTAATAATTGATCGGTACGGGAGCTTCAGATTGCTTGAAAGCCGTTTATTATTTGTTGAGTTCGGTTTATTCCATGTCATTAACCAGTCATTTCAATAATGTATCTCAAACAAGTGAAAATTTCCATTTATTCAGCCATTTCTATCGCATATAATCGTGTAAACGAATAAATTTGGAGGTGTTCTTATGGCAAGAACCTATTATTTTCCGCCAGTAGTCATTATGGAACCCGGTGCAATTGAATTAATTGCTCCCGAGATCAAACGGATGAACGTGAAAAAAGCTTTAGTTGTAACCGATAATGTACTTGTTGAAGCAGGTATTGTTCAAGATGTACTCAATGTATTAGATGGCGCAAAAGTTCCTTATGCGGTTTTTTCAGAGGTTAGACCGAATCCCACGGTTAGCAATGTCAACGCTGGTCTTCAGGCATTGCAGGATAACGGATGTGATTTTGTGGTCAGCATTGGCGGCGGATCGCCCCAGGATACTGCCAAAGGGATTGCCATTCTGGCGACCAACCCAGGCGATCTCAGAGATTACGAAGGTATCGGCAAAACGGCCAATAAATCCTTGCCGATCGTGGCGATTAACACCACCGCCGGAACCGCCAGTGAAGCAACCATTAACTATGTTATCACCGATGAAGAGCGAAAATTGAAAATGGTTATTGTTGATCCCAATTGTCTGGCCACAGTAGCGGTCAACGACCCGGTTTTAATGCTGAAAATGCCAAAATTTTTAACCGCGGCCACCGGTATGGATGCCTTAACCCACGCCATTGAAGGCTACACCACCGCTGGCGCATCGCGCTTTACCGACCTCTTCAATCTGGAAGCCATCAAGGCTATTTCTGGCAGTCTCAGACAAGCCGTTGAAGACGGTGATGATCTGGATGCCCGGGAAGCGATGGCCTATGGTCAGTTTGTTACCGGGATGGGCTTCTCAAACGGCGGGTTAGGTATTGTTCACTCGATGGCGCACCAACTCGGCGGCTTCTATGATCTGCCGCATGGTGTTTGTAATGCCATTCTGCTGCCCTATGTAACCGCATTTAACGCTGATGCAGTCGGTGAACGACTAAAAGATATTGCCCAGGCAATGGGAGTTGACACCAGCCGTCGGGAACCGAAAGAAATTAATATTATGGCCATTGATGCCATTAAAAAACTGTCTAAAGATGTCGGCATTCCAACCGGACTCAAAGAAATCGGCGTTAAAGAAGAAGATTTTGGCCAATTGGCAGATCTGGCCTTAGCCGATATCTGCACCGGCGGAAATCCCAAGTGCCCAAGCAAAGAAGATGTGATTGCTATTTATAAAGCGGCTTTTTAAGACCTGATTTTAAAGCTATATTTAGGCATGAATAATAAAAACCCTTGATAATTCTTTTGAGATCAAGAAAAAGACATTCTGAACTTCTGGAATGTCTTTTTTCGATTGGAAACGAAGATATATCGCATGTATCTTCGGTTTATACAAAATATTTTCAAGTTATTTTATTGTTTTTGTTTTAATTGAAACGCGAATATGGTATAATACAACCGTTACAAAAACAATTAAATTTAAAGCAAACGTAACAACAAATAGACAGGGTCACAATTAAGATTGTGGGAAAGGGGAAAAATGAAAAAACATAAAATAGTATCAGGAATCGTTACTGGTTCCCTGGTTTTGGCATTTTTAACAGCACCCGTTAATGCGGCTTCATTAACCGAGCAATTGGCTGAAAGTAATGCTCGACAAGCAGCGGCAAAATATCAAGTTGATATGACTCAGAACACCATCAATGGAATTGAAGAAGAAATCAGTAAGGTGAATGAAGAGGTTAGTCGAATCAGTGGGATTGTCAGTGCCATCAATGCCGAACTAGCTGTCATCGAAAGCAATATTGCTAAAAAACAGGAAGAACTGAAAATAGCAGAGGCAAAAAAACTGGAGCAGGAAGAAGCCATGAGTGATCGGGTTCGAGCCATGTATATGTATGGCAATGGCAGCATCATGGAGTTTATTTTCTCAGCTTCGGATTTTTCGGATTTTATCACGAAAGTGGATATGTCCCGTTACATCATGACAGCCGATAAGGGTTCCCTGAATGCGCTGGATGAAACTAAAAAAGTAATCGATGAGAAAAAACTAAGCATTGAGGCAGATCGATTAAAAACAGTTGAGAAAAAAACCGAACAAGAAATTGTTTTAACCCAGCAGGAAGACGTCTTAGCTCAAAAAGATCAATTGCTGGCTCAAAATCAAGCGGCACTAAACGAGTATAAGGCCATCGAAGAGGCTGAAGCAGCAACCTCAGCTGATATTGAAGGCCAATTACAAGCCTATTATGAACAGCAACGTGCTGCTGCCGAACAGGCCGCAGCTGAACAAGCAGCGGCTCAGAATAGCGGCGGCGCTGACAACTCAGGTGGTGGTGGAGACACGCCTAGCTCAGGCGGTGGTGGCGGATCAACAGCAGCCCCAGAATATTCCAGCTCTTATGTCTGGCCTGTCAACGGACCGATTACCAGTGAATTTGGTTGGCGGATCCATCCCATTTGGGGCGGTTCGCGATTCCATGCCGGCATCGATATCGGCGCATCAACCGGTACCCCAGTAGCCGTTGCTGGTAACGGAACAGTGATCTCAGCCGGTTGGAACGGCGGTTATGGAAATTGTGTCATTGTTGATATTGGCAATGGTTTATCCGTAGTCTATGCCCATTTAAGTGCAATGTATGTCTCGTCAGGCGAAACCGTCTCGGCGGGTCAGAGTATTGGTGCAGTTGGTAGCACTGGCGACTCAACCGGAGCCCATCTTCATTATGAAGTACGACTATATGGTTCACCAATCAGTCCCTATATCTAAGATTTTCTTAATTCTTGTCAATTAAAATAAGTAGAGAAAAGATTCGTAAGCTAACAGTCTTTTCTCTTTTATTTTGTCTCAAAACATCAGTGCGTCATCTAGGCGGTGGGATATAACCACAAAAAAGATGAAATTAAACAATTCGGATACATTTGTTACAAAAAATTCATTTTTTTAATGAATTAATCCTAAAAGTGTGCTAGAATAAATTTAGTGATAAATGAGGAATGCTCAGCAGCTTAAAAAGCTGACCTATCTACGAAAAGACGATGCTATTCCTAAGTCGATTTAATTAATAGTATCTTAACTGATCAATAAACGTTTAAGAAGAAAATAGGTCAGTGCGTGTTAGAATACCCTTTCAAAGCAATAAGTAACGTTAAGTAATTCAGGAGTGGCTAAATATGATAGAATTTAAAAATGTAACCAAGGGTTACGATAAAAACAAGAGTGATGCCCTTAAAAATGTCAGTCTCTTTATTGATAAGGGCGAATTTGTTTTTCTGGTCGGCAGAAGCGGTGCGGGTAAATCGACGTTTATTAAGCTTCTTTTAAGAGAAATTGAAGCGACCGAAGGGTCAGTTTACATTAATAATTTTAATGTCTCTAAATTATCAAAAAAAGAGATTCCTTTCTTAAGACGAAAAATGGGAATCGTATTTCAGGATTTTCGGCTACTTGAAAACAAAAGTGTTTATGAAAATGTCGCCTATGCCATGGAAATAATTGGAAAGTCTGAAAAACAGATCCAAAAGCGAGTACCCTTGGCTCTCGATATGGTTGGTTTATCACATCGCATGAACCATTATCCCCACGAGTTATCGGGGGGAGAACAACAGCGGGTGGTTATTGCCCGGGCGATCATTAATAATCCGTCGATTTTGATTTGTGATGAGCCGACCGGTAACCTTGATCCCGAAACGTCCTATGAAATTATTAGCATCTTAGAAGAAATCAACCGACGCGGAACGACAATCCTGGTGGTAACTCATGACCGGGAAATTGTTGATACCATGAAAAAACGGGTTTTGACACTAGAAGATGGTGTGCTTAAGGTAGATGATGCGACAGGCAGGTACGGCTATGAAGTTTAGTTCCATAAAAACAATGCCCAAAAATGTTGTTCGTGATACCCTGAAAAGTATCGAGCGAAACAACCTGATGAGTGTCGCCTCGGTACTGTCGGTTATCGCTGCTTTAATTATCCTGGGGATTTTTCTGATTTTAACCATTAATGTTCAGGAAGTCACCAAGGATGTCGAATCAAAACTGGAGTTGAAGATATTTCTGCAGTCCGATTTTACCGATACCCAGGGAAAAACGATTCAACAGGCGCTTGAAAAAAGCAGTTTAATTGAAAGTGTCACCTTTGAAAGTGCTGAGGAAGCATTAGAAAAATTCACGGTTAGTCTAGAAGATTACGCGCCGTTGCTCAGTGGTTACAATTCCGAGAACAACCCGATGCCAGCATCCTTTGTTGTCCGGGTAACCGATCCTGAAGATATGGACGAGGTTCAAAATCTGGCAATGTCTTTTCGTGGTAATGGGGTTGAATATGTCCGCTACGGACAGGAGTATGTTGAAGCGCTGGTAAGCTTTAATAAATTTACGAATACCTTGAGTATCGTGGTGCTGGCAGTGCTGTCGATGATTTCGATCTTTATTATTTACAATACCATTAAGTTAACCGTCTTTGCAAGACGTCGCGAAATTGGCATTATGAAATATGTCGGGGCAACTAACTCCTATATCCGGGCACCTTTTATTTTGGAAGGTACGATGCTTGGTTTAATGGGCGCAATCGTGGCATTCCTGATTATCCGGATTACCTACTATTATATATTGGGTTTAGTTGGTGGAAATCTTTTTCTGCCGGTCGATGCCACCTTGGCTTCTCCAGATACAGTAATGGGACAATTGCTATTCTTCTTCCTGATTTACGGAGGATTTATTGGCGCAGTTGGTAGTATATTTGCGATTCGCAAATTCTTGGATGTATAAATGATTAGACTTGATCAAAAACAGGAGGTTTGTCGGATGACAAAAAAACGAATAATTTCAGGCATTGTGGGTGTCTTTGTGACATTGGGGATTTTAGTATCGCCAGTCAATGCAGCATCGTTGCAAGAACAACTAGCGGAAAGCAATGAAAAACAAGCAGCCGCTCAGTATCAAATTGATATGACCCAAAATACCATTGCCGGAATTGAGACCGAAATTGGTAAGGCCAATGAAGAAATGAGCCGCATCAGTGGCGTTATTGATACAATTAATGCTGAAATTGCTACATTGGAAGCCAATATTGCTAAAACTCAGCAGGAATTAGATATTGCCGAAGCCAAACGAAAAGAACAGGAAGAATCCATGAATGAGCGTGTGCGCACCATGTACATGTACGGAAATGGTAGTATGCTGGAGTTTTTATTTACTTCCAGTGACTTTGCCGATTTTGTCACCAAGGTTGATATGTCCCGCTATATTATTGAGTCCGATAAGGGATCACTGGATGCTTTAGCCGAAACGAAAAAAATCATCGATGAAAAAAAGGCGAAAATTGAAGCTGATCGTCTGCTGACGATCTCTAAAAAAGCCGAACAAGAGACAGCATTATCCCAGCAACAGGAAATCAAAGCCCAAAAAGATAGTTTATTAGCCCAAAATCAGGCCATTGTGGCTGAGTATCAGGCAATTGTTGCGGCTGAAGCTGCCAATGCAGCCAGTATTGAATCACAGGTACGGCAAATGATGGCGGCTCAGGCAGCAGCCTCTGGCGGTTCAACCACGGGCGGAAGCACTAGTTTTGTACCATCGAACGGTACCTACCAATGGCCAACCCCGGGTTATTATCCAAGCGCATCAGATGATTACTTCGGTACCCGACTTCACCCGATCTGGGGTGATTATCGAACCCATTATGGGGTCGATATGGGGGCACCTTCAGGAACCCCAATTCTGGCCATGGGTAATGGATCAATTATCTCAGCCGGTTGGAATGGCGGCTATGGAAATTGTGTGATCGTCGATTTAGGTAATGGCCTTCAAGCCATGTATGCTCATATGAGCGGATTTGCAGTGTCGTCAGGACAAACCGTCAA
This sequence comes from uncultured Acetobacterium sp., assembly GCF_927416815.1. NCBI lineage: Bacteria > Bacillati > Bacillota > Clostridia > Eubacteriales > Eubacteriaceae > Acetobacterium > uncultured Acetobacterium sp. The sequence continues at coordinate 19,281 of NZ_CAKMJU010000058.1, forward strand.
TAAAGGCGATGTGGTTGGTTATGTTGGTTCAACCGGAGATTCCACCGGTGCCCATTTGCATTTCGGGGTTCTTTCAGGAGGATCATTTGTAGATCCTTTAGGATACTTTTAAGCGAAACATTGTAGAATATAATTAAAGAACAGGAGAAAAGAATCATGATTCTTTTCTCCTGTTTTTTTAGTCAGAAAATAAATTTAGGATCAGGTGAACCAATGGAAAATAAAACCAAGAAAAGAAAGCTTATCGTGATCATCGCGGTGCTGATTATCACAAATATGATCACCTTTACAGTAGCAATAACGAGTAATATGCTCCTTGGGAACAAGCTGATTGTCACAGTTGACAGCAGCGAAACAGCAGCCGGTATAAAAAAGCTCCTGGTACTGAAAGAACAGATCGCCTCAGAATATTACCAGGACGTCGACAACACCACCCTGATTGACGGCGCCATCAAAGGGATGTTTGATAGCCTGGGTGATCCCTATAGCACTTATTTTACCTCTGCCGAATTCAGCAAATACATGGAAATGGCGACCGGGATCTATGAAGGGATTGGGGTGGTGGTCACTGAAGACGAACAGGGCTATACCTATGTGATTGCACCCCAGAAAGGCACCCCGGCAGAAGCCGCCGGGATAAAAACTGGCGATAAGATTATCAAGGTAGATGGCGAGGATGTCAGTACCTTGGGCTCAGATGCCGTTGTCTCAAAAGTGAAGGGGCCAGCCGATACGATTGTCAACATCACCATTGCCAGAGGTGAGGAAATCATCGAAATGGAGCTAGTTCGAAAAACAATTGAAGCAAAAACAGTGGAATCGCGGGTGATCGGCGATAAGGGCTATATTCAAATCAGTGAGTTCACCGACAAAACCGCCGATGATTTCGAGACCCAGCTGAGTGAGCTGCTGGCTCAAAATATTACCGGACTGGTCATCGATTTGCGCAGCAACCCCGGCGGTGGCGTCAGAGAAGCGGTCGAAATTGCCGACCGGATACTGGGACAAACCGTGGTTGTTTATACGGTTGACAAAAATGACAAGAAGACGGAATACGCATCGGATGGTGAAGAACAGCTCAACCTACCGATGGTCGCCCTGGTCGATGGCGGAACGGCCAGCTCAGCAGAAATCCTGGCTGGCGCCCTCCAAGATACTGGAGTCGCCCAACTGGTCGGAACCAAGACCTTCGGTAAGGGTATCGTTCAAGAAATAATCAGCCTCACCGATGGTGGCGGCTTTAAGGTAACAAACTCTGAATATTTTACGCCCAATGGCAATAGTATCCACGAAAAAGGACTGGAGCCAAATATTGTCATCGAAGCCACTGAATTTATGATGAACAATTTATTCACCGATCAAGAAGATGTGCAACTGCAAAAAGCCCTGGAAGTACTCAGCACAAGCAATTGATTTTAAGGATGTCGTGAACTACCCTACCGACTCCTAGGTCACAACATGATATAATAAGGGTCTGACCCCTAGGTCATTGTCGGTAATTCGGTTACTTCTTTGACAGATGAGAGCATGCCATTATGGTATGCTTTTTCAATTCTATATAAAAATTAAGATTTTATTAAAGCAGAAGGATTATCATTTGCCATTAAAAAAAAGCTATGGTAGAATATTAGAACGAATGTTCATCATAATGATTGGAGGACGCTGATGAAGGAAATGAAGCATCCATTTAAGGTTGTCTCGGAATACGAACCCAAGGGCGATCAGGGAGCGGCGATTAAAAAGATTTCAAAGGGAATCAAGGATGGTTTGCGCTACCAAACCTTATTAGGAGTAACCGGGTCTGGAAAAACCTATACCATGGCCAAGGTGATCGAGTCGGTTCAAAAACCAACCCTTGTGATTGCCCATAATAAGACCCTGGCGGCGCAGCTGACCAATGAATTTCGGAGTTTTTTTCCGGACAATGCGGTCGAGTATTTTGTCAGCTATTATGATTATTATCAGCCTGAAGCTTATGTGCCTCACTCGGACCTGTTTATTGAAAAAGACTCATCGATCAACGATGAAATAGATAAATTGCGGCACTCCGCCACCGCCGCCCTGTTTGAACGCCGGGATGTGATTGTGGTTGCCAGCGTATCCTGCATTTATGGGTTGGGTAGTCCCTTTGATTACGAGAATATGATGCTATCGCTGCGTCCGGGAATGGATAAAGACCGCGATACGATTATCCGAAAACTGGTCGATATCCAGTTCACCCGCAACGATATTGCCTTTGAGCGGAACAACTTTCGGGTCAGAGGCGATATCCTGGAGATATTCCCCTCGGCCTCATCAAATAAGGCCATTCGCCTGGAATTCTTCGGCGACGAAATTGAACGGATCACAGAGATTGATACCTTAACCGGGGAGATCTATGGCGAGCTCAACCATGTCTCAATCTTCCCAGCCTCCCACCATACCACCACCCCGGAAAACCTGGAACGGGCGATTGCAGGAATCCAGCAGGAACTGCGGCAGCGTTACGACGAATATACCGAAAACAACCGCCTGGTCGAAGCGCAGAGGATTCTTCAGCGCACCAATTATGATATTGAAATGCTCCGTGAGATGGGCTATTGCAACGGGATTGAGAACTACACCCGCTACATTAACGGCTTACCGCCAGGATCACCGCCCTATACCCTAATTGACTATTTTCCCAAGGATTTTCTAATTATTGCCGATGAATCGCACGTCTCGATCCCCCAGATTGGTGGCATGTTTGCCGGCGATAAGGCGCGCAAGAGCAATCTGGTCGACTATGGTTTCCGGCTGCCTTCAGCCTATGATAACCGGCCGCTTAATTTTTCTGAATTTGAAGGCAAGATTAATCAGATTGTCTTTACCACGGCAACGCCCAGCAAATACGAAAAAGAGCACAGCCAGAATACCGTCGAGCTGATTATCCGACCGACGGGCCTGATTGATCCCGAAATCACGGTACGTCCGGTGGCCGGTCAGATTGACGACCTGTTGGGGGAAATAAAATTGACCACCGACAAGGGAAATCGGGTCCTGGTAACCACCCTAACAAAGAAGATGGCCGAGGATCTTACCGATTATCTAAAAGAAAACGGCATCCTGGTCAATTACCTCCATTCCGATGTCGATACCATCGAACGGATGAAAATTCTGCGCGATTTACGATTGGGTACCTTCGATGTGCTGGTCGGCATCAACCTGCTCCGGGAAGGACTTGACCTGCCGGAGGTTGGTCTGGTGGCGATTTTAGATGCTGATAAGGAAGGCTTCCTGAGGTCTGAGACGTCACTGATTCAAACCGTTGGCCGGGCTGCCCGTAACCTCGAAGGCCACGTGATTATGTATGCCGATAAGATCACCCCCTCGATGGAGCGGGCGATTGGCGAAACCAACCGCCGCCGCGCCATTCAAACCGCCCATAATGTCGCCCATCAGATTACCCCCAGCTCGGTAAAAAAAGATATTCGATCAATTATCGAAGCGACCAAGGTGGCTGAAGCGACGGCGCCCTATGCGATTGGCGACCAAGCGGTCGATATTGATATTAAAATCAAAGAACTGGAACTAGAAATGCTGGCTGCCGCCGAAGCCCTCGAATTTGAACGGGCTGCCAAACTACGAGACGAAGTCCATCATCTTAAAAACTACCGCAGATAAGCATTGTTAATCAGTAGGGGCGGGTATTACCCGCCCGCAAACCATTGTTATACGATATTAAGAAGCAAGCAGAACTTGCTTCTTAATATCGGATTATCGATCGTAACCGATATAAGGAGCACAATGAAATACATCGAAATAAAAGGTGCCAAAGAGCACAATTTAAAAAACATTAACTTGAAAATCCCCCGCGATCAGCTGGTCGTTTTTACCGGGCTCAGTGGCTCGGGCAAGTCATCACTGGCCTTTGATACCATTTACGCCGAAGGACAGCGTCGCTATATGGAGTCGCTTTCTTCCTATGCTAGGCAGTTTCTGGGGCAATCTCAGAAACCCAATGTGGAGAGCATTGACGGTTTGTCGCCAGCGATATCGATTGACCAGAAAACGACCAACCGTAACCCCCGCTCGACCGTCGGCACCGTAACTGAAATCTATGATTACCTGCGGCTGCTCTACGCTCGAATTGGGATTCCCCATTGCCCCAAATGTGGCAAGGTGGTGGAATCCCAGTCGGTCGATCAGATCGTTGATCGGATCATGGCGCTGCCGGAAAAAACAAAGTTTCAGATTCTGGCCCCGGTTGTCCGGAAAGAAAAGGGACAACATAAAAAAACCCTTGATCATATCAAAAAAGAAGGCTTCGTCCGGATCATTGTCGATGGTCAAGCCATGGAAGTCAGCGATGAAATCAATCTTGATAAAAATAAGAAGCATAGTATCGAAGTGGTCGTCGATCGGCTGGTAGCCAAGGATAACCTGGGAAAACGACTGTCTGATTCGCTGGAAATTGCCCTGAAGCTTTCCGGTGGCTTGGTGATCTGTGATGTGATTGGTGGTCAAGCCCAGCTTTTCAGTGAAAAACTGGCCTGTGCCGAGTGTGGCATTGCCATGGATGCCCTGGAGCCACGGACCTTTTCCTTTAATAATCCCTTTGGTATGTGTCCGGATTGTCATGGTTTGGGCTTTCATCAGGAAGTCGACCCGGATCTGCTGATCCCAGATAAAAGTTTATCGATTTCAGATGGGGCGATTAAATTTTTTGGCTTAAAAAGTGATTCCAAATACTATTATAATCTAATCAAGGCACTGGCCGAAAAGCATCAATTTTCAATTGAAACACCGCTGGAAAATGCCAGCGAGGCTTTTTTGCAGGCCCTCTTATACGGCAGTGATGAGGTGCTCGAAATTGCCTACGAAGGCAAGTTTTCGGGCACCTATAGCTCGACCTTTGAGGGCTTGATCAAAAATATGGAACGGCGCTATCTTGAAACCACCTCCGAGCGGATGCGGACACTGATTGAGCGCTATATGTCAGAAACGCCCTGTCCCACCTGTCATGGTAAGCGGCTCAATCCGATCAGTCTGGCGGTCACCATTCATGATCGGAACATCATTGAAATCACTGACATGTCGATCGGTCAACTGATCGTGTTTTTTAAAAGCCAAAAAATGACCGATCGCGAGCTGATCATCGGCGAATCGATTTTCAGAGAAATTGAGGCTCGCCTGAATTTTCTCAAAAACGTCGGTTTGGAGTATCTAACCCTGTCGCGGAGTGCTGGCTCCTTGTCCGGTGGCGAGTCCCAACGGATCCGCTTAGCTACCCAGATTGGCTCCGGTCTGGTGGGAGTCCTGTATGTTTTAGATGAACCGAGTATTGGCCTTCATCAGCGCGATAACCAGAAACTGCTGGAAACGCTGCGGCGCTTAACCGATTTGGGGAATTCACTGATTGTCGTCGAACACGATGCCGAAACCATGGAAGCCGCCGACTATATTGTCGACATCGGCCCTGGACCTGGCCTTCACGGCGGTCAAATCGTCGCCCAGGGCAGTCTGGAAGACATTATCGCGGTTCCGGAATCGGTCACCGGTCAGTATTTCAGTGGCCGGCGCTTTATCCCGATCCCTGAAAAACGCCGGGATGGCAGCGGCGAGGTGATTAAAATTGTCGGCGCCTGCGAAAATAACTTAAAAAATCTCGATGTCGATATTCCGCTGGGAAAATTTGTCTGCGTAACCGGGGTCTCAGGATCGGGAAAAAGTACCCTGATTAATGAAATTCTCTATAAGGGGATTTCCCAGAAGCTTTATCGCAGCCTCAAAAAACCGGGCAAATATACCAGCATCGCGGGGGATGAATTTATTGACAAGGTGATTGATATCGATCAGTCGCCAATTGGCCGAACTCCCCGCTCCAATCCGGCTACCTATACCGGAGTGTTTGACCTAATCCGCGACCTTTTTGCCAAAACCCCCGAAGCCAAGGCCAGAGGCTACCTAAAAGGTCGGTTTAGTTTTAATGTTAAAGGTGGCCGCTGTGAAAAATGTAGCGGTGACGGGATCATCAAAATTGAGATGCATTTTTTGCCGGACGTCTATGTGCCCTGTGAGGTCTGTGGCGGCAAACGCTATAATCGCGAAACCCTGGAAGTCAAATACAAGGGCAAAAACATCGCTGATGTGCTGGATATGACGGTCGAGGAAGCGCTGGACTTTTTCGGCAATATTCCACGAATAAAAGAAAAGCTTCAAACCGTATACGATGTCGGCCTCAGTTATGTGCGACTCGGCCAGCCCTCGACCCAGCTCTCAGGCGGGGAAGCCCAGCGGGTTAAACTGGCCACTGAATTAAGCAAACGCAATACCGGCAAAACCCTCTATGTGCTCGATGAACCAACTACCGGTCTGCACATCGCCGATGTCCATCAGTTGATCACCGTAATCCAGCGGCTGGCCGATAGCGGCAGCACTGTGGTGGTGATTGAGCACCAGTTGGATATGATCAAGGTAGCCGACCACATCATCGACCTCGGCCCAGAAGGCGGCGACGGCGGTGGTACCATCATCGCCATCGGAACCCCCGAAGAAATCGCCCAGGTCCCCGAATCCTACACCGGCCAGTATCTAAAGAAAATCTTACCCTAATTTATAAAAAAGATAACCCAGTACCGACAACCTCAAGAAAGCTGAGTCCAGCTTTCTTTTTAGATACGTTTAAATTAAGCTTAATTACGCAAAAAGTTTCAGTCTCTAATTGACAATGGATTTCAATTAGAGTATAATAAAGCTAACAAAATAAGGATGGCTCAATTAACAAATGATCAGAGATCCGATTTATGAATTTAAACCATAGAATAGAAGGTGTGCTTATGTTTACTTTGAAAGATTTAAGACCAGGTCAAAAAGCCTGTGTTGGCTCTATCGCCGTAGAAGGCTTAATGCGACGTAAACTCATGGATATGGGTGTAACACCAGGTGTAGAGATTCAAGTTAATAAAACAGCTCCATTTGGGGATCCCATCGAAGTTCGCTTAAGGGGATATTCGCTTAGCCTTCGCAAAAAAGATGCTGAGAATATTTTAATGGTTCAGTAATAGAACAGAAACCACCTGTATAGGTGGTTTCCTTGTTTAGATGCTTATAATGTGCAGTCATATAATCAGTAGATAGTCAGGCATCAAGGGAAATGAGGAATGGAATGGAAATGAAATATAAGATAGCATTGGCGGGAAATCCCAACTCGGGAAAGACCACCCTTTTTAATTGTCTTACCGGCAGTAACCTTTACGTTGGGAATTGGCCGGGCGTAACCGTTGAAAAAAAAGAAGGAAATTTGCGAAACACCAAAAAAGATATTACACTGGTGGATCTGCCGGGAATTTATTCATTGGCGCCTTATTCGATGGATGAAATTGTCTCCCGGAATTTTTTGTTGGATGAGCGGCCGGATTTGATCATTAATATTATCGACGCCTCCAATATTGAAAGAAATCTCTATTTAAGTACCCAGCTGATGGAACTTAACTGTCCAATGGTTGGAGCTTTGAACATGATGGATGTGGTTAAAAAAACCGGAGTCGAAATTGATGTCGAGGAGATGGAAAAAATCTTCGGTTATCCCTTTATTGAAATATCCGCTCAGAAAGAAACGGGCATTGACGAGCTGATCAAATTGGTTGAAAAAACTCTGGATATCAAAAAACTAAAGAACTTTCCACCAATATTTGCCCCCGAAATAATGAGTGTATTCAATGAATTTGACAATCTCATCGCCAACAAGTATCCGGAAGTCTTGCCAAATTATCCCCATCTTTTCCGAGCCATTAAACTGATCGAAAAAGATGAAGAAGTATTGTTGAAAATTTATGAAAACATCGATTTACTGCAAGACATCGATCTTGCCAGAAAAAAAATCGAAGCGATAGCCCAACATGATGTCGACAGCGCCATTGCCGATTATCGATATCGCTTTATTACTGAAGGGATCACCAGGGCGACCAAAAAGACAAAGAATAACGCCATCCAATTTCAGGAAAAACTGGATAAGGTGCTGATGAACCGGTATGCGGCACTGCCAATCTTCTTTTTCTTTATGTTTGTTATTTATTATGTTTCAATTACCCTGGTCGGGGAGATTACCATTGGTGGGATCGAGTGGTTTATCAATGATGTGCTGATGGTTGCGGTTGAAATGAGTCTCGGCAGCCTCGGTGCGGCCGGTTGGATCATTGCCCTGATCAATGACGGCATTATTACCGGGGTTGGCGCGGTACTAACCTTTATCCCCCAATTGGTAGTGCTCTTTATATTCATCTCCATTTTAGAAGACAGTGGCTACATGGCCAGAGTTGCCTTTATTATGGATCGGATTTTTAGACATTTTGGCTTATCGGGAAAATCCTTTATCCCGATGGTAGTCGGATTGGGATGTTCAGTTCCTGGGATCATGGCGACCCGCACCCTCGAAAACGAACGGGAACGGAAGCTGACGGCGGTATTGACACCCTTTATTTCCTGCGGTGCCAAGATGCCGATCTATGTCTTGATGGCTTCAGTGTTTTTTGCCCAGTATCAGACGGTATTGGTTTTCTCACTCTATCTGGTCAGTTTAACCGTGGTTTTTGGCTCCGGATTTGTGCTTTCAAAAACCTGGTTCAAGGGTGCGGATTCTGGTTATCTGCTGGAGATCCCGCCGCTGCGTTTACCAAAGCTTAAAAATACCGCCACCCAGGTATGGCAACGGATCAAAGAGTTTATTGTCCGGGCGGGAACGATTATTTTTGCTGCCTCGGTGGTACTGTGGTTCTTGCAAAGTTATGATCTCAGTTTTCAAATGACCCAAACGCCAGATGAAAGTATTTTAGCTATGTTTGGCAAAATCATTGCCCCAATTTTTGTCCCTCTCGGGTTTGGCAATTGGATCGCTTCGGTGGCATTGCTAACTGGTATTACTGCCAAAGAAATGATCATCAGTACCATGAGTGTACTGCTTTCGGGACAGGATGGCAGTTTCACCCTTGCCATCAGTCAGGTTTTTACCCCGGTATCAGCCTATAGCTTTGTCATCTTTATCCTATTAGCTTCACCCTGTATGGCAGCCATCGCGACGATGAAAAAAGAATTGGGAAACTGGCGTGATTTTAGCTTCGCCCTGGCCTACCAACTTGGCCTGGCCTATGGCGTCGCCTTTGTCATTTATCAAGTCGGCAGTCGCGTTTTTGTTTAGCATTCAATTCATGATATTTGATGAATTAGAAAGAAAGAAGGCACAAAAATGATTACCTGGATTCTGGCAGCATTAATTTTAGGTGCGGCAGCTTATATAATCTTTAAGAAAATCAAAAAAATGAAATCAGGCGACTTTTCCTGTGAAGGTTGCAAAGGCAGCGACAACTGCCCGGGCTGCCACTTAAAAACTGAGCCACCCAAAGAAGATGAGGATTGATAAGGGTCTGACCCCTCGGTCATTGGTCGGTACGGGTAGTTTAGCTAAAAAAGCCCCACCAGCTTTGCTGGTGGGGCTTTAAAAAAGACTTAATTATGCAATAAAAACGTTGGTAGCCTGTAAGCCACGATCGGTTTTTTCGGTATCAAAAGTTACGCGTTGTCCTTCAACAAGGTTTTTACGACCATCAGCAATAATTGCTGAGAAATGTACAAATACATCTTCGCCGCCATCTACTGAAATAAAACCAAATCCTTTTTCCTCGTTAAACCATTTCACTGTACCATTATTCATTTTAGGTACCTCCTAAATATTATTAATAAATCGTGATGCAAAAACAAAAAACACATATTTTTGCAAATCATCTAAACGTAAAAATGACTTGCAAAAATATGTGAAATCAATAAATACACTTTAATTCTATTTCATTATACACCCGGTAACGGTTTAAGTCAAATGGTTTCTCAAAGACTGGAGTTGTTTAAGAATAAGAAACTGCTATCCGCGCTTGGAATTTAAAAAAAAAGCCTATCTAGCCAAAACCTAAATTGATCCATCTTGATGGGTATTGGTTAAGATGGATCAAAAAAAGCTGGACTCAAGATTTATGTGGTACAATAACTGTTAAAGTCAATCGACTCATATTTTCTTTTTAACAGATCTTTTGCTTCTTTTAAGACTTCTTTTTCCGAAAGTGGAAGTCTTATCTCACGTATTTCGATGATTTTAAAGGGGTTGTCTTTGATTGATTTTGTCAGAGTAAATCCACCATAAATTTTCGGAACAATCTTCACTTCGAAATTACCGAAAGAAATCAGGGTGTTGTGACCATCTACGATTATTTTTTCAAACATGGTAACACTTCCTTTCTGTATAATGATTCTGATGTTTAAAAAAGTATTGTTATTATACCAAAATTCAGCAGGGAATAAACAGAAAAAACTAAAAAAAATATTTTTTTAAGGTTGACCATTATGTATGATAAAGAAAAACTAAAAGATCTGCCCCAAAACACTGGGGTTTACATCATGAAAAATAAAAATGGCGAGATAATCTACGTCGGCAAGGCGATTAATCTGCGCAATCGGGTGCGGCAATATTTCCATAGTGCCAGTCAGCTCACATCAAAAACAGTGGTTTTGGTATCGCATATCGAAACGATCGAGACAATCGTCACCGATTCAGAAATGGAAGCCCTGATTTTAGAATGTAATCTGATTAAGACCCATCATCCCCGCTATAATATTTTGCTTAAGGATGATAAAAGCTATCCCTGGATACGGCTGACCGTCCAGGAAGAATACCCGCGGCTGCTGATGACCCGGGAATACAAAAAAGATGGGGCTAAATATTTTGGCCCTTTTACCAGTTCCTATGCGGTAAAAAATACCATAGAAGCGATTTTGAAGATTTATCCCCTAAAAACCTGCAACCGTCAGGTTGTCTATGGTAAGAAAACCGGCCGCCCTTGTCTCAACTATCATATTGGCCAGTGTCAGGCGCCCTGTCAGGGCAATGTCTCCAAAGAAAAATATGCCAAAGATATTACTTCCGTTTTGGATATTCTAAATGGCCGGCATCCCGATCTGCTTAAAGATTTAGACAAAAAAATGACCGCCGCCGCGATCAATCAGAATTATGAAGAAGCCGCTAAATATCGGGATCAAATGGCTGGCATTCAGCATATCATTGAAAAACAGAAAATTAGCTCGACCACCAAACAGGATCAGGACTTTATCGGTTATGCCGAAGCTGACGTCTTGGCTTGTGTCCAGGTATTTCATGTCCGCGATGGTAAGCTGATGGGGCGCGATCATTTCTTCCTTGAAGAGATTGGCGATGTCAGCCCCAGAGAAGTGCAGGAAAGTTTTGTCAAACAGTATTATGCCAGTTGCGGGTTTATTCCCCGGGAAATTATTTTAAAAGAACCACTGGATGATCAAAGGGTGATTGAAGCATGGTTGGGCGACCTGGCTGGCAAAAAAATTGAGATCCACTCGCCAAAGCGGGGGCAAAAAATAAAAATGCTGGAAATGGTCGCGGACAATGCGGATCTGGCCTTAAAACAGCAATTATTGGAGAAAAGAGAAAAAGAAATCCGCTCCAAAAGTCGCTTGGACGGACTTCAGGAGTTATTAGGAATGACCCAAAGGCCTAATCGCATTGAGGGCTACGATATTTCCAATATCAGCGGCACCAATAACGTTGGCGGCATGGTGGTTTTCGATGAGGGTAAACTGAATCGGAAGGCTTGCCGCCGCTTTAAGATTAAGTCGGTCGAAGGCCAGAACGATTACGCCAGCATGCAGGAAATGATCTTCAGACGCTTGGAGCGGGCGATGAAAAGCCCGGAGGGGAATAATTTTCTACCCTTACCGGAAATCATGATGATCGATGGTGGCAGCGGGCATGTGAATGCGGTGGAGAGCATTGTTTCCTTATATCCGGTTGATATTGCAGTGTGCGGATTGGTGAAAGATGACCGCCACCGGCTCCGCGGGATTTTCCACCAGGGCACCGAATACCCGATCAAAAAAGCCAGCCCGCTGGGGGTCTTTCTGTATGAAATCTCTGAAGAGGTTCACCGCTATACGCTGGGATACCACCAAATTTTAAGAAAAAAAGAAATGCTGGTCTCGCAATTGGAAGAAATTCCCGGGGTCGGCAAAAAACGCCGGGAAGCCTTAATGGCCCATTTTGGACAGGTGGATAAAATAAAAAAAGCCACCATCGCAGAACTGCAGTCAGTCCCTGGGATGCAGGTGAAAACAGCCCAGGCGGTGTTTGAATATTTTCGTAACAAGACATGAAAAAAACTTTTATCAATGGAAGCTTTGAGGTAGAATAACTTGAGTAGATTAATTAGCAGTAAATCAATGAAAAGAGATAACAGAAGGATGAATGGAAAAGTAAGTTTAGACGATTTTTGTAAAGATATTAAACTTGAAAAAATTTATTATCAGTCAACCGAACTGAATTTGGTCAATAGTGGAATCAACCGGCCGGGCTTGCAGCTTCATGGTTACTATGAGCATTTTGATTCCTATCGGGTTCAGGTGATTGGCAAGGTCGAGGTATCCTACCTGCTGGACCTGGAGCCAGAAGAACGGAATAGGAAGATAGACGATTTTTTTTCCTATGAATTTCCCTGCTTTATTGTCTGTTGGGATTTGGATGAAACCCATCTGTTTGAAGCAGCGGCCAGAAAATACGGACGAACCCTATTAAAAAGCAAGGAAAATACCACCACATTATTTTATGATCTGGTTAATTATATTGATCAGTTATCAGCTCCCCGGATCAGCTTGCATGGGGTATTGGTCGAGGTGTTCGGGGTCGGGGTGCTGATCACCGGACCCAGCGGCATTGGCAAAAGCGAAACCGCCCTGGAAATTGTCAAACGCGGCCATTGTCTGATAGCCGATGATGTGGTGGAGGTCAAACGGATCCGCGACGGTCATCTCATGGGAACAGCCCCGGAACTGCTCCAGCATTTTATGGAAATCCGCGGCATTGGTATTATTGATGTCAGAACCCTTTATGGTGCCAGAGCGGTCAAGAAAGATGTCGAAATTGATATGGTAATCCGATTAGAAAATTGGGATGAACGCTCTCCTTATGACCGTCTTGGACTGGACGAACAAACCTTGGATATCCTCGGCATCGAAATCCCGGAAGTCATGATTCCCGTTTCCGGAGGGCGAAATCTGGCTTGTATCATTGAAACAGCGGCCATCAACAATCGTACCAAACAGTATGGTTATCATTCAGCCCAGGTTTTTTGTGACCGGGTAGCTCATCAGAATGACCTGGACATCCAGAAACGGGAACTCGAGAAAAAAAAGAACCAGTAATAATATATTAATTTTAAAGTAACATTAAATTTAAAGTTGGATATTGATCGTGATCTTTAAAAGAAGGTCACAATAGAAGTTGACGGGAGTCGTCAATAGTAGCCAATATAATCAAGTAGAAAAGAGAAAATTAGCATGAGAAACTATGTTTTAGATGCCCACACCCATACCATCGCCTGCGGACATGCCTATAATACGATCCTCGAATTAGTCGATGCAGCCGCCCAAAAAAACTTAGAGATGATCTGTATCACTGAACATGGGCCAGCCTTGCCGGGCGCACCAACCCCCTTATTTTTTGCCAATTATCGGGTGATACCGGGAAAAATAAACAATGTCAGAATCCTCAAAGGGATCGAGAGCAATATTCTTGATGCCGACGGAAATACCGATATTCCAGTCGAGTTTATCGATTCGCTGGAAATTATTTCGGCATCCCTTCACACCCCGACTTTTAAGCCCCAGACAAAGTCGATCAATACCAGCGCGGTGCTGGGCGCGATTGCCAATCCCGATATTGATTTTATCTGTCATTTGGGAAACCCTACTTATCAACTCGATTATGAGGCCATCTTGCAGGATGCCAAAAAACATAACACCCTGATTGAAATAAATAATGGTTCATTTTTTATCAGAAAAGGTTCAAAACCCAACTGTGAATGGATTGCCAAACGCTGCAAAGAGCTGGAAATCCCGATTATTATTGGTAGCGACACCCATTTTGCAACCGATATTGGCGATTTTCCCTATGTTGATAAAGTTTTAGACGCCATCGATTTTCCCGATGAACTGATTATCAACCTGGATTACCACCGGCTGACTGACTATCTGGAAAACAAAGGCCGGCTACTGTTTGCTGATCCACGGGAATATGCTCAAGAATTGTTTTTGAAAAATGACTAAACTGTGATAAAATAAATCTCGAAAATCAAGTAGGAAAGGACAGAAAAATGACAATAAAAATCATAACCGATTCTGCCTGTGATATATTAGAAATAGATCAACAAGAGTTGAATATAGAGATCATGCCGGTTTATGTGGTCGAAGATCAAAAAACCTATCGCGATGGTATTGATATATCATCAGAAGTCGTTTGTCAGAATATGCGGCAGGGCGTCCGTTATAAAACGTCTCAGATTCCATATGGAGATTTTTACAAACGTTTTGAAGAACTAATCTTAGAAAAGCAACCCTTTATCTATCTGGCTTTTTCCAGTGGACTGTCTGGGACCTATCAGGCCGCCGCCCTGGCGGAACGCGATTTAAAAGAGAAGTACCCCAGTGCAATCTTTGAAGTCGTCGATACCAGAGCGGTCTGTTACGGTTTAGGGCACATTGTTTATGGAGCTGCCAGAGCAGCCGTAGCGGGTGATGACATCGAAGCGCTGATGAAACGGATTAACTACTACATTGATCATGTCAAGCATGTCTTCACGGTGACAGACCTGCAATACCTGTATCGCGGCGGTCGTTTAAATAGGGGGACTGCGATCATCGGAAACATGCTTAATATTAATCCGCTGCTTGAAGTTAATAAAAGTGGTGAATTGCAACAGCTTGACAAGGTCAGAGGCGAAAAAAAGCTGGTAAAAAAAATGGTCGACTACCTGGAACAAAACGGAACTCACTTTGACAAGCAAACCATTGGTATCAGTCATGCCGATAACCCGGAACTGGTTGAGCTGTTTGTAAAAATGGCCGGCAAGCGATTAAATGCCGAGCGCTTTAAAATTGTCTCATTAGGACCAACGGTTTTAACGCACTCGGGACCTGGCACCCTGGCGGTTTTTTTCTTTGATGAATGGAAGGAAGCTTATCAGTTTGCATAACATTAAGGCAGTTATTTAAATACTCGGTATTCATTAATATAGATACCAAAAATATATATGTTCAATTAAAGATTTAACGTAGGGGCGATCCGTGATCGCCCGCACACTGAGCAATTGCCAGTTCGATTTACAAAATTCTTTAATTCGACTTATATAGATTACCAATTCCAATTTAAAATACTAAGGAGCACTATGTTAAATAAGTTAGATTTTTTAGCCCAAAAATATGCTGATTTAAACGAAAAAATCAGCGATCCCGAGATTATCGGTGATCAGAATCAGTGGAGAAAGCTGATGAAAGAACAGTCCCATATCGAACCGATCATTCAAAAGTATAATCAATTTTCAGAAACCTTGTCAGCGATTGATGATACCAAAGAGATGTTGGCCGATAAAGAACTTGAAAAAGATTTCAAAGAAATGGCTGAAGCTGAACTGGAGGAATTAACAGAAAAGAAGATTGAGCTTGAAGAAGAACTAAGAATTCTGTTATTACCCAAAGATGTCAATGATGATAAAAATGTTATTGTTGAGATTCGCGCTGGCGCTGGCGGGAGTGAGGCCGCCTTATTTGCCGGTGATCTGTTTAGAATGCTTACCCGTTACGCCGAACGTCAGGGCTGGAAAAGTGAAATTATGAGTTCCAGCATTCCAGATATTGGTGGGATCAAGGAAATCATTTTTGCGATTGAAGGCAACGGGGTTTACAGTCGCCTGAAATACGAAAGCGGTGTCCATCGGGTACAGCGAATACCGAGTACCGAATCAGGCGGACGAATCCATACCTCAACTGCCACGGTAGCCGTTCTGCCGGAAGCCGAAGATGTTGAAATTGAAATTGGTGCTAACGACCTGCGGGTTGATGTCTACCGCTCATCCGGTAATGGTGGCCAAAGTGTCAACACCACCGACTCGGCGGTGCGAATTACCCATATCCCCACCGGGATGGTCGTGACTTGTCAGGATGAGAAGTCCCAGCTCAAAAATAAAGACAAGGCGCTAAAAATCTTAAAGGCGCGGCTTTACGAAATCGAACAGCAAAAACAACAAAGTGAAATTGCCGAAAACCGTAAAAGTCAGGTTGGTACCGGCGACCGCAGCGAGCGCATCCGAACCTACAATTTCCCTCAGGGTCGCATCTCCGATCACCGCATCAATATGACAGTCTACCAACTCGATGCCTTCCTTGACGGCGACATCGATGAAATGATCAATGCCCTGGTCACCAGTGACCAAACCGAAAAACTAAAGCAACATGCATAAGAAAAGAGCTCTCCGATGATGGAGGGCTTTTTCTGGCAGGGAATAAATTGATGAAATTTAAGCTTATTTAGAAGGAGTACGGCCAAAGAGTCGTAATATTTTATCTTTTTGAAAGCAGTAAACAGACCAAGGTAGGAAATGCCTATAAAATTTCCGGATTAGGTTGACAATCATCAGCTTTATCAGTAGAATGAAAATCAGTTGAAAAAATATAAACAAAAATTTGATCGACAGATCAAATTGTCCTTAAGGAGGAGTAACAATGAAAAAAGTAATCGTAGCAGATCAAGAAGCATGTGTAAATTGTTTGACATGTGAATTAGCATGTTCAACAGCGTTCTACAAGGAACCGGTTTCAGAATTATCTTGTGTTAAAATCACCACTAAAGATGATGGCAGTTTAAAAACATTAGTGTGTGTACAATGTGGTAAATGTGCAAAAGCATGTGAAGCCGGTGCAATCACGCAAAATGCCAAAGGCGTATTCATGATCAGCAAAAAACTATGTGTAAACTGTGGTAAATGTTTAGAAGCATGTCCATTTGGAGTACTGGTTCAATCAGAAGACCGCGATGTCCCATCAAAATGTATTTCCTGCGGAATCTGTATCGACGCATGTCCACAGAACGTATTAGCGATGAAAGAAGCCTAATTCGCTAACTAAAATTTGTCACTTAAAAACCGCCCCTGTTCGAATTATTTTCGAACAGGGGCGGTTTTTTTGTTATAATAATAAATTTTGAATAGGCGTACTGGAAACTCCGTACCGATCAATTATTAATCTGTTGTTTGCTGCGGAATCGGACAGCTACCGCCATGTCCGCTCCGATGCAAACAACATGATGTAATAATTGTCGGTACTACTTAATTAGCAAATTAAAAATCAATCCGCTTGGCAATATAATCAACCACTTCGGCAATCGGCACCCGAACCTGATCCATCGTGTCGCGATCTCTCAGGGTGACGCAGTGGTCTTCTAAGGTATCAAAATCGACAGTGACACAGAAAGGTGTGCCGATTTCGTCCTGGCGACGGTAACGCTTGCCGATGCTGCCGGCTTCATCATATTCGATCATGAAGTGCTTAGACAGCAGGGTAGAGATTTCAACGGCCTTGTCGCTTAATTTTTTGGAAAGTGGCAAAACAGCTGCCTTGTAGGCCGAAAGGAAGGGATGGATCCGCAATACGTTACGTTCTTCTACCTTGTCGCCGCTGTTAATGGTTTCTTTTTCCATGGCATTGCAAAGGAAGGCCAGAAAAACCCGGTCGGCACCCAGTGAGGGTTCGATACAGTAAGGAATGTATTTTTCATTAGTGACCGGGTCGGTGTATTTCATGTCTTTGCCAGAATGATCCTGATGCTGGGTTAAGTCGAAATCGGTACGATCGGCAATCCCCCAAAGTTCGCCCCAGCCAAAAGGAAAGCGGAATTCGACATCAGTGGTAGCGTTACTGTAGTGGGAAAGTTCTTCTTTTTCGTGATCGCGGAAGCGGATATTTTCGTCCTTCATACCCAAGTCAAACAACCATTTTTTGCAGAACGCTTTCCAGTAATCAAACCATTCCAGATCAGTGCCAGGTGCACAGAAGAATTCCAGCTCCATTTGTTCAAACTCGCGGGTTCTAAAGATAAAGTTGCCCGGTGTAATTTCATTACGGAAGGATTTCCCAACCTGGGCAATACCAAAGGGTATCTTTTTACGGGTGGTACGCTGAACATTTTTGAAGTTTACAAAAATACCCTGGGCGGTTTCTGGTCGCAGGAAGATCTCGCTGGCGGTATCTTCATTGACACCCTGAAAGGTTTTAAACATCAGGTTGAACTGGCGGATATCGGTATAATCCATTTTTCCGCACTCGGGACAGACAATCTGGTGTTCCTCGATAAAAGCCTTCATCTCCTGATTCGACCAGGCATCGACAATTACATCCTCACCTTTTTCAAAGTAGTAGTCGGCAATCAGTTTATCAGCCCGGAACCGTGATTGACAGGCTTTGCAATCCATTAGCGGATCGTTAAAGCCGCCCACATGTCCAGAGGCGACCCAGGTTTTTGGGTTCATCAGAATAGCCGCATCAAGCCCGACATTGTAGGGGGATTCCTGGACGAACTTCTTCCACCAGGCTTTCTTAACATTATTCTTCATTTCGACACCCAGTGGGCCGTAATCCCAACTGTTGGCGAGACCATCATATATTTCTGAACCAGGGAAGATAATTCCCCTCATTTTGGCGAGACTGACAATTTCAGCCATTGTAAAATCTGACATTTTTTCCTCCTAAAGTTAACTGATTTTTTTAATACTTAGCGCTAGCGCTAAATAAAAAAACCGCCCCTTGTAATTTTACAAGGGACGGTATAACCGCGGTTCCACCCAAGTTGTCTGCTACTAGAGCAAACCACCTTATGCTTTAACGAATTTCACGTCAACCAATAACCCGTTCACCTGAGGTGGTGAGGCAGTGGCTGCAGCTCAAAAAGTGCCGTTCATCGGGTTTGATTACAGATCTTGCACCATCATCTGCTCGCTTTAAATCTTTGACCCATTGATTATTCTTTTCTCAACGCCTTTGATATTAAGTTGAATTCTGATTCGTGTAAATGTTGCTAGTATAAATGCTAGCAGTTTAAAAGCTAGAACTAAGTTGAAGGATATCAAAAAGAAATGGCACTGTCAAGCTATAATTTGTATTTGTGTCAAATTGAAATGGGTTACAATTGTAATCCAGGGTAACTAATATTAATCCTTTGTGCAATATTAAGTAAATAAATCATAAAAAAATGAAAAAAAGATTCTCATTGTGTTAACTTAGTGTTAAAATGACGTTAATAAATGATTAAGAAAGATGAAAAGCAAAAAAGATAGTTATCCTGGTGAATCAAAGAAACGAGAAGATTAGACACACAGTGGTCTAATCTTTAATTATGAAGGGCGAACATGTCGATCAACTCAAACGGCTTGAGGGTCGCCTGAATTCTGCACTGGCTGGTATAAGGACTCAATTTTTGATATTTTTTGGAGGAAAAAATGACGTTAGAAATGCTGATTGGTCTCTTTGGAGGCTTGGGGTTATTCGTTTTTGGGATGCACATGATGAGCGACGGTTTAAAAACTTTGGCCGGCACAAAAATGAAAAAGCTGCTGGAAGTATTAACCAACAATAAGCTTAAAGCGATCCTGGTTGGGACGGTGGTAACGATGATTGTCCAGAGTTCCAGTACCACCACGGTGATGGTGGTCGGCTTTGTCAATGCGGCGCTGATGACGCTGACTCAGGCGGCTGGGGTTATTTTAGGTGCAAATATTGGGACGACTGTCACCGCTCAGTTGATCGCTTTTAATGTGACGGAGATAGCACCAGTTTTCATTGGATTTGGAGCACTGATTACACTCTTTAGTACCAAAAAAAAGAATCGGGAATTGGGAAGCATTGTTCTGGGCTTCGGAATTCTATTTTTTGGGATTGCAGCGATGTCAACAGCAATGGAACCTTTGCGAGAAAGCGAAGATTTCATTTATCTCTTGTCGACCTATGGGAAGAATCCTCTCTTAGGCGTCCTCATCGGAACTTTAATTACTGGTATCATTCAAAGCAGTAGCGCTTCTATCGGCTTACTCCAGGCGCTGGCTCTTTCTGGTGTTTTTGTCAGCATTGGCGGAACCGGGGCGATCCAGATTTGCATACCAATCCTTATTGGTACCAATATTGGTACCTGCGTTACCGCTTTGCTGTCCTGTATCGGAACATCCACGGCAGCAAAAAAAGCCGCCTTTATCCACCTTTTTGTCAATATCTTCGGGGCTATCTGGGTGATGGTCTTATTTGCCATCATGGATAGTACGCTGGCAGTCAATCCGGTTTATGAATTCATCATCGGGATTTCCGGCTCATTGATCAATGGCGACGGTGATATGGTGCCTAACGTGGCACGTCAGATCGCGATGGCGCATACCTTGTTTAATGTTGCCAATACCATCGTCCTGTTCCCGATCATCGGCTATTTTGTTAGCTTTCTGGATCGTGCTTATCCGGAAAAAGAAGAAGAACGCGGTTTGCAGCTCGATGACCGGCTGTTTAATAACCCCTCGGTCGCTTTGGGTCAGGTTGTCAGAGAAACCAATCGACTGGCTGAAATGAGTTTTAAAAATTTCCGAGTCGCCTGTGAATCGATCATGGATGGTAATGAAAAACTGGTTGAGGAAGTGGTTAAACGGGAAGAACGAATCGATGAGTTCCAACAGGGAATTGTCGAATATTCGGTAAAATTATCCAACGAAAACATGTCAGAAGAAGAGAATGATCGCCTCGCCTTTATTCTGAAAGGGAGCCATGATCTGGAGCGAATTGGCGATCACGCGATGAACATTGGCGAATTGGCGGAAGTGCGGGCGACCAATAAGATTATCTTTAGTGATTTGGCCAATCAGGAAGTATTAGATTTAATTAGTTTAACCAATAATACCCTTCGAGATATGGTAGAATTAATGGAAACAGAAGATATAGCGCTGTGCTATAAAATTCTCGATGAAGAAGAAGAAATTGACGAAATGACAGAAAATTTAAAGGATGATCATATCCGCCGATTAAACGAAGGCGTCTGTAATCCTTATGCTGGCGTCATCTTTTTAGATCTACTAACAAATATTGAGCGGGTCGGCGACCATGCCTCAAATATCGCCCAGGGGATTCTGGGGCTCAAGCTTCATAAGGGGCTGATTACCCAGAGTCAATTTAATAATGAAACGAAGGATCAAGACGCATAAAATTAGGTCAGATCAGTGTCACAAGCGATCGCTGTAAACACGCCTAAAGCGTGGCTGTTAGATGTTTTTTATCTTAAGGAAAGGACAATTTGCATTGACAGTCGGGGTTAAATAGAGTAATATTAAAACAACATAATATTGGCATACTTATTGAAAAGTAAGGGCGCAAAACTATAGGGTCTAAATACAGTGTTATATGACAGCCAGTTGCAAAAATGATAACTATCAAAAGCAGCGGCCTTGTCGTTGCTTTTTTGTTTAAACGACCGCGATTAATCGATAAATGAGAAATAGACCATCGCCAGAAATTAAAATCGCTTAAATTGCTTGCAAAGTAATAAAACATTAATATATAATTATTATAAGTATGTCTCTTTAACCGTATCATCGTGTTATTTTTATGGGATACTTGATTGGCAAGGGTTATATCAGTCCATCGGACTGTAATATAATATCAGAGCATTAAATCGTTCTGGTTTGTTCCAGGGCAATGATGTTCTGGACAATAGTCAATTTTACGAAGGGAGGTAGGCAATGAATTTCGAGTTTCAATCGACTGGAAAGTCGACATTGAATGGGCTGCGAGGAATTGGCAAAAAAGCTGATAGTTCCGCAACCCAACACGCAAAAGGCCAGGAAAAAAGTGCCCAGTTTAGAGATCTGCTCGATCGCTCAAAACAGGATATCAGGCAGGCAGATACGCAATTGGAGAAAGCGCGGGGGAATCCGAAAGAGACCGATTCAACCACACATAGCAATCGACGGGAAAACAAACAAGCCGTCACAGATCGCCTTGAAGCCAGATCTAAGGAAAGTCCCTCAGGGGAAGCCGTAACGGAAGAAGCAAAGCGCGAAGGCAAGCAATTAAGCGATCCTTTACTAACACTTGAACTGTCGCAAATGATTAGCATGCAGAATTTACAAGGAGGTGTTGATCCATCCTTAGCAGGACTTGATCTGAGACTTGATCTAAAACTGGGACAGGGAGAAATGACAATTCCCGAAGTTCTTAGCAATCAGGAACAAGTGAATCAGTTAGCCGAGATCAGTGGTCAATGGCAAACGACACCAGAGTTAGAGATTTTACCAGAGTTAGAGATTCTACCAGACTTTAATGAGATGGGTGATGCTAAATTTCAGGTTTTGAACCAAAATCTAGCAATGACCGAAAATCTGGACGCTGCAGCTTTACCGGGATTGTCAGGAATAATCGAGTCTGAATTGGTGGCCAGTAAAGATATCACAAAGGACATCAGTAATCAAATCAATGATACACCGGAGCTGATTGGCCAAACAAAGGCTGAAGTTTTACCGAAGTTGTCAGCGACAACGGAAGCTGAATTGGCGGCCGTAAAAGTTATCGGTAATCAAGTCAATGATGTTCAGGAAGAGGTTAGTCAAACAAACAAAGGCGATGATCAAAGGCAAAGTACCAATAATAACCCTGAAGATATTCAATTAGCAGAGCGCTTAACGGTGTTTAATCGAGCAGTTTCAACTGATCAGGTCGAGTTAGCAGATGAAGTCGAATTAACGATTAATTCCAAACCAGAACAAACAGAAAATGTTCAGAAAAACCCGATCAACCAGACCGAAAACCAAACCCTTGGTGAACACGGCCTTCAAGACCTGAGTTTAAGGGGTATCACAACAAACACAGGCTCAGAAGTTCAGCAAAGTAACAAGGTCGAGCTTGCACACCAGGTCGAGCAGAAAATTCTTTACAATTTTGAACCCAATAAGCCAATGACATTGCAGATGACGCTGTCGCCTGATAACTTGGGTGATATTGATATTAAACTGAGCTATAATCAGGGCAAGTTGATCATTGATATTATGGCAGCAAGCTTGGAAACCCAAAAACTATTGGGAGATCAAATCAATCATTTGGTACGTGGTTTGGCTCTGCAAAATGTAAAAGTTGAAACGGTGAACCTGAATACAGCGGTGGAAGCCACTGAAAATGGTGAAAGTATGAGTTCGCTATTAAATGATGGCTCGCAATTTTCACACCACCAACACAACTCACCCTTAAAGGAACATTATTTGGGTAAGGGAAGCCTTCATAATAATCGCTTTAATAACGAACTTGAAGACAGCAACGATGAACTGATCAGTCTGGCTCAAAATCTTCAGTACCAAGGCCAGCGACGAATTAATTATTTAGTATAAGTACTTAATTTTATGAGTGCTTTGTAAAAGTTTTAGTACATAAGGAGGAAGAATTATGGCTACTGATAGCATTAACAATTATCTCAGTACGGCAGCAACAACGGCAACAACGACAGCTGCCCAGACCAAAAAAAGCGGCACATCTTTGAACATGGATGACTTTTTAAAACTGATGGTTGCCCAGCTTCAGAATCAAGACATGAATAATACTGCCGACACATCCCAATACACAACCCAAATGGCGCAGTTTTCAATGGTTCAGGCATTAACCGATTTAACCGAGCTTTCAAAAACAACCTATAGTCTTAGCATGATTGGTAAAGAAGTGACATTGGCAGAAAGCAAAGCAGACGGCTCGCTCAATGTGATTACGGGAACCGTAGAAGGCGTTAATCTTTTTAATGGCGACGCCCAAATTATTGTCAATGGTGCCAATTATCCGATGACTAGTGTAATGGAAGTCGGGCTGGCAAAATAATAAACAAAGTTAATCAGTAAAATTATAGTTAGCAAAAATATGTTTTAAAAGTTTATTATTATATAAATCAAGAATAAGCGAATTTAACAACCTGTTAAAAAAGAGGTGATAGAATGGCTGATAGAATCAATGGAAATTACTACCGTTTGAATGATGCAATCATACGCCAGGCGGAAAAATTATCCGGCACTGCAAATCAGAAAACCACAGCCAACGGGATAAAAAAAACCGAAACCAGTTTTAACGAACTGCTCAATCAGCAGCTTAATAATACCGTCACATTTACAAAACATGCCAACATCAGAAAAGAACAGCGAAATATCGCCGTGTCTGAAACTGATCTTGAAAAACTAGGCGATGCCTGTGAAAAAGCCCAGCAAAAAGGGATTGGCAATGCTTTAATCATGATGGATAATTCGGCATTTATTGTCAATGCAGCGGATAAACGGGTGATTACCGTAATGGACAAAAACGAACTGAAAAATAAACTATTCAATGATATTGATGGTGCCGTATTTATATAGTTGGACCTCGATGAGGAAACTATCAAGCTTTGACCGACAGATAAGCTTGAGGCGGCACAGAAAGGATTAACAAAATGATCAGATCTTTATACTCAGGAATTTCCGGGATGGCTGCCCATCAAACCAAATTAAACGTGCTTGGTAATAATATTGCCAATGTTAACACCTACGGCTTTAAATCCAGCCGGGTGGTCTTTAGCGATGTTTTATACCAAAATTTATCAACTGCCACCGGAGCAACTGCTGAAAACGGCGGCACCAATGCCAGTCAGCTGGGTTATGGAACCAAGGTAGGCAGCATTGATATGATGAACACCATTTCATCGGGCGCATCAACCGGCCGAGCTCTGGATGTCTATATTGCCGGAGAGGGATATTTGGCTGTACAGCCGACCGCTGGAGCCAACCGCTATACCCGGGTTGGTAATTTAAAATTTGATGCTTTGGGAAACTTAACCGATGGCGGTGGTAGCAAGGTGATGGGGATTCCGCTGGATGCCGATGGCAACCCGGTTCTAAACCCCAATGGCACATTAGCAGTTGAAGAGCTACAAGCGATTAATGTTCCGCCTGCAGAACTGGAAAAATATACCGGGATTACCATCGGTAAATCCGGAGAGATTACCGGGATCAGAGCTGGCGATCCAGAATTTACAGCGGCACCCGGTTTTGCATCTATAACAGCCAATATTCCCGCTACATCAAATTACACGGGAAAGATCAGTATTGAAACGGTCGCAGGACCGGATGTTACTTATACAACTAATCCTGATCCAATAATTGCTGCTGAGCTCGTAAATGCTAGTGTTGCTGTTACTGTGGATGCAGCAGAAGATATTATCGGCGATATCACCATCACAAAATCAGGAACAGCCGCTTTACCAGTCTACACCCTGAATTATAAACAAAAGGATGGGACAGTTAAGGAGATAACTGGTACTGATGCAGCAACACCACCAGAGATAGAGTTTTTAGGTCTTCCAGGTACTACGACTGTAACAGTTGGGGATCCCACGAAACTAACATTTTCAGGAACCACTCCATATATACTTGGCACCGTCACTGCAGATACCATGGATGTAACCGCGACGGTTTACGATAAAGGTGGCGTAGCATATACCTTTACAAGAACGATGACTCGTGCTACCGATACAAGCTTAACCCTAGGTGATCCTGCGGCACCGGATCTTTTGCAAGACATTACTCTAAATTTTGATCCCGCAAAATTTTTTGCAGTCGGTACAGTAACTGATACGACCATCGGAGCCATCGAAACCGGCAGCGACAAACCCGTCACCCTCGGCTACCTGGCCATTGCCAAGTTTGCCAATACCGACGGCCTACTTCAAGATGGTAACGGCTATTTTATGGAATCAGCCAACTCCGGCCAGGCGATTGCCTCAAAGGCCGGAACCAACGGCACTGGCGGAACCCAATCGGCCAATCTGGAAATGTCCAACGTCGATCTGTCCCAGGAATTTACCGATATGATTATTGCCCAACGTGGTTTTCAGGCAAACTCGCGAATTATCACCGTTTCGGATTCAATATTGGAAGAATTGATTAATTTAAAACGATAGTTTATAATAAAACAGTTCACCCGAAGGAGAAAACTCCTTCGGGTAGAACTTTTTAACCGGTCAGTCACCAAATGGGTGGTTCACTCATTTGGTGACTGACTGCCGACTGACAGGAAATCGAGAAATAGTACTGTTTAGTTGATGCTCTTAATAATAAAAACTATATTTTAAGGTGAAAATATGATAGAATTGACAAGATTGAACAAACAAAAGAATGAAAAATTTTTGCTGAATTGTGAAATTATTGAAGTCATTGAAGAAAAACCGGATACCACGATTCGACTGATGAACGGTAAACACTATGTGGTTAACGAGAGTTCAGCCCAGGTCCTTTCAAAGATCATCGCATACAAACGCAGTATTTTTAGCCGTTAAAAACTAAATTCTGACAGGAAGTATAAATTTATGGAAATTACAACAATCATTGCCTATGTCCTAGTCATTTTTACCATGCTTTTCGGGATGACCTTTGGAGCAACCGGCTTTAATTTTGGTGCGCTGGCAAACTTTATTAATGTGCAGAGTATTTTTATCACGATTGGTGGAACGTTTTTTGTTTTGCTGGCCGCCTTTCCGATTAAGTCATTTATGCATATCCCAAAACACTTGAAGATGATTTTCTTTAAGAACAAACAAGATCCAGCCGAGTATGTTGAAATTTTGACTGAGCTTTCCAAAGAGGCCAGACGAAAGGGACTCTTGGCACTAGAAGCCAAGGCGGCAGACATTCAGGATGAGTTTTTAAAGGAAAGTGTTTTGCGAATTGTTGATGCCATTGAGCCGGATAAGCTGCGATCGTGGTTTGATCAGAAAATAGACTATATCTCGGCCAGAAATGATGAAGAACGTAAGCTTTATGATATGGGTGCAGCCCTGGGACCGGCTTTTGGGATGATTGGAACCCTGATTGGATTGATCAATATGTTAAAAAACATGAGTTTTGAAGGTGGTGCCAGCACCCTGGGGTCGGATATGTCGGTGGCACTGATCACCACGCTTTATGGTTCAATGTTAGCCAATACACTGTTTATGCCGATTTCCAATAAGCTCGAAATAGCCCAGGAACGCGATCTGCTGATCAAAGAGTTGGTGATTGAGGGTGTCGTGGCCATCAAAGAAGGCGAAAACCCTAAATATATCCAGGATAAACTGATGAACTTTTTGACCGAGGCAGAAATTAAAAAAGCGAGTGGTGAGCAACCCGAAAAAGGTGGCAAAGCAAAAGGTAAAAAAGGAAAAGCTGTTGAAAAATAAAAATAGGGGTATACAATATGGGAAAGCGCAGTAAGAATAAAAAAGCGGTCAATAAAGACGCCTGGCTGAATACCTATGCAGATATGATCACCCTGATTTTAGTTTTTTTCATCCTGCTTTTTTCGATGTCGACTATTGATGCCGAAAAGTATAAAAAACTGGTTGAAATTTTTAATCCTTCAGAGGTATTTGAGACAACTGGAAGTGCAACAGAGTCAGATGGAGCGACTTCTCCGAATGAAGACATCACTGTCGAGGAAATTGTCGATCTCGAAGACCTCTACCAATACTTGAGTCAGTATACCAAAGAGAACGGTCTGGATAATGCAGTCAGCATCGAAAAACATGAACAAGCCGTTTCGATCAAGTTTATGTCATCGATCTTTTTCGAGCCGGATAGTGCCCGGATCAAAGCTGGCGGTCAACAGATTTTAGGAGATATTGGTCTGGCCTTTAAGGCTGTCGAACCAACTGTTAAGTCGATCCGGATTGACGGACACACCGCCCAGGCAGATTCACCGGTAGACGACCGGGATTTATCGAGCAATCGCGCCAATGAAGTGTTGCGCGTTTTTCAGAATGGTTATATCAGTGATCCCTCAAAATTGTTATCAGTAGGATTTGGTCAATATCGTCCGATCGCACCAAACGATACCGAAGCAAACCGCGCCCAGAATCGTCGGGTTGAAATTATTATTTCCGAAACCGATGATTTCTTTAGCAACATATCAACAGGAAGCAATACCGAATCAGTTGCACCCTAGCGTTCAAATGTAACAAAAGACAATAACGAGGAGAACAAAGATGGCAGAAATTCTTTCGCAAAGTCAAATTGATAGCCTTTTAAGCAGCTTAATCAGCGGCAAAGACGAGCCGGAAGCGCCAAGCACGAGTTCGGGCAAAAAGGTTAAAGACTATGATTTTAGAAGACCCAAGCTTTTTACAAGAGAGCAGCTCAAACACCTTTTCAGTATTTATGAAAATTATGCCCGGCTGGTGTCTTCTCATATAACCGGAGTTCTGCAAACCTATAGTTTAGTAGAAATTATTGAAGTGGAAGAACAGCAATACTATGAATTTAATAATGCCCTTCCTGACTCGGTACTGATGGGTCTGATCGATTTTGATATTAAGGACAGTGAGGATGAAGAAGATCTGGTCATCATGGATATTTCTAAGGACGTCGGGTTTTGCAGTTTTGACCGGCTTTTGGGTGGTTCAGGAAAGCCGCTTAAAGAAGATCGCGAATTTACCGAAATAGAAATTGGCGTCATGGAATATTTTTACCGGGGGATGATCAACCTGATGAAAAATGTCTGGTTTGATTACCTGGAGATCGCACCACGCTTGATGAAAATTGAGACCAATTCGCGAATTCTTCAGGGTATTGGGGCTGATGAGAATGTCGTCATCATTGTCATGAGCATCAAGGTCAATGAAACAATGGGAAAGATAAATATTTGTATCCCGGCAACGACATTGGATATGCTCTTCAAAAAGAAGATGTCTCAGACCAAGAAAAATATCAAAAGGGGCGATCATCTGGCCGAAGAAAAAAGGCGGCTAAATATTATCAATGAAATCAGAAAAACCGAATTGGAAATTAAGGGTGTGTTAGGCGAAACTGAAGTCATCTCTCAGGATATTTATGAACTGGAAGTGGGCGACATCATCAAGCTCAACAAACCGGCCAATTCGCTGGTTGATATTGTTGTCAATGACGAAGTGTGGTTTAGAGGAGAAATGGGAGATTATAAAAATAAAAGAGCAATCCAGATAAAAGAGCTTAATGAGAGAGGAAGTGAACTATTCATATGACAGACGCAGTCGTGAATCCAGATGCATTAACCAGCATGGAAGTAGATGTCATCGGTGAAGTGATGAACATCAGTATGGGGACAGCTGCAACAGCGATGTCGACCATCTTAAATACCAAGGTAAACATAACTACCCCAAGAATTGAAACAATCGGAGTAGACGCTTTTGAGTTCGCTTACCTCGAACCGGTAGTTGGTGTTTTAATCAATTATGTCGAAGGCATCGAGGGTGCCAATGTACTGCTTTTACAAGAGTCAGATATGAAAAAAATCTTGTCGCAGCTGTTTGATATGGACACCAGCGATGATATTGAGTTTGATGAGATCAGCAAAAGTGCCATTGGTGAAATCATGAACCAGATGATGGGAGCCGCCGCCGGAGCGCTGGCTTCATTTCTGGGAAAAGTAGTCAATATTTCACCACCAATTCTTCTGGATACGACTAACAAATCCAGTATTCGCGATTTGTTTTCGCTTAAAGGTGATAACCTGGTCAGTATCAAGTTTAGTCTGAGTATTGAAGGTCTGGTCGAGAGTGAGTTTATCAGTGCCATGGAACCAGCACTGGCGCGGGAGATTGTTGCGATGTCGATGGGCGCCAGTGGTATGGGGGATGAAGAAGAGGAAGAGGCCGCGCCACCACCACCACCACCACCTCCTCCGCCACCTGTTCAGCAGGCACCAGTGCAGCCGGAACCGGCCTATCAGCCACCGCCTCCGGCGCCTCAAGCGGAACCAGCCCGGGTGGTCAGAAATGACCCGCCACCGGCAGCCTATGCGCCGCCGCAACAGCCAGTTCAGGTCAATCCCTATGAGTACCGGCAATTGGGGGTTGAACAAAATCTCAATATACCTGGTGATAATTTAGACTTGCTAATGTCAGTACCGATCCAGATAACCGTGGAATTGGGTAAAACCAGAAAAAAAATCAAAGATATTGCTGAATTAACCCTGGGTAACATCGTCGAGTTAGATCGCCAGGCAGGCGATCAGGTCGATGTCATTGCCAACGGACGGTTAATTGCCCGCGGCGATGTGGTGGTTGTCGATGACAACTATAGTGTCAAAATAACCGAGATTATCAAAGTCAGAGATAATTCGGAACAAAAAAAATAGCAGCAATAATTATAGATAATAAAAAACAGCAAAAAATAGATGGAAAAAACTTAGAAAGAATGGATAAAAGGAGAATAAAATGAGTAAAATTTTAATTGTAGACGATGCGGCCTTTATGCGGATGATGATCAAGGACAGTTTAAAAAAAGGTGGCTTTAGTGATTTTATTGAAGCAGAAAATGGCGAAATCGCACTGGCGGAGTATAAGGAAAACCGTCCCGATCTGGTGCTTTTAGATATCACCATGCCAGTGATGGATGGAATCCAGGCGCTCCAGGCCATTAAGGGTTATGAACCACAATCAAAAGTGATTATGTGTTCAGCCATGGGTCAGGAAGGAATGGTTGTTGAAGCGATTAAAAATGGCGCTCTAGATTTCATTGTTAAACCATTTAAGGCAGATCGTCTGATCCAAACCGTTAAAAGCGCCCTTGGCGAGTAATAAGAAGCAGGTCCAAGGTGTTTACCAGTGATGCATTTTCGATTTTTCTGGCACTATTGGGGACCGTGGGTGTCATTGTATTAACCTATTATGGCAGTCGATGGTATGTTGAGCGCTTTATCAAAAGACCAGGATCATTGTCTGGCGGCCACCATATTCAGGTGATTGAAAGACTGATTGTTGGTAAAAGCGGTTCAATTATCATCATAGACGTGCAGGGCGTCCAGTACCTGGTTGGGGTAACTGAACAACAGATCCAAATTTTATCACAACTGGATCAACCAATTTCATTTCAAAAAAAGCAGGAACTATCGAAAGAGAGCTTTTTGAGTATGGTCAAATCATTTTCTCAAAAGGAAAAACAGAATGAATAAAAAAGTTATGACACATAATAAAAACAGCAACAGCATTTTAAAAAAAGCATCGATCATCATGCCGATGCTGGTCATTTTGTTTTTTCTGACGGCGGCAACAGCCCATGGCGCAGAACTGACGGTAGAAGGTTTTTTAGCCGGAGAAAGCTCGGATACAGTAAAAATTATCGTCCTAATGACCTTGATTGCGATTGTACCGACCCTGCTGCTAATGATGACATGCTTTGGTAGAATTATTATTGTCTTGTCATTTTTGAGAAATGCCCTCGGCACCCAGCAAACTCCACCCAATCAGATCCTGGTGGGATTAGCTTTGGCAATTACATTTTTTGTGATGTCTCCGGTATTAACTGAGATTAACACGGTAGCACTGCAGCCCTATAATGCCGGAACCATCGACTCCCAGCAATTCCTCGATCAAGCAGTTGATCCCATTAAAGAATGGATGTTAAAACAAACCACAGCAATGGATGTCGATTTGTTTAAAAGCTTATCGGTTCAGGCTGGTCAGCAGGGGATTGAAAATCTGGCGCCGCAGGAACTACCGCTGACCATTGTCATTCCTGCTTTTATCATCAGCGAGCTGAAGCGGGCTTTTCTGATTGGTTTTTTAATCTTTATTCCATTCTTGCTCATCGATATGATTGTTTCAAGTGTGCTGATGTCGATGGGGATGATGATGCTCCCGCCGGTTATGATTTCCCTGCCATTTAAGATCATGTTATTTGTAGTGGTGGATGGATGGGGTCTATTGGTAAAAACCTTGATCATGACCTATAATTAAGTAGAAGGGAACAGCATATGGGTATTGGCGATTTAATTGGAGTTTTTAGAGATGCAGTATTTACCGGGATGAAGGTCGCAGGGCCAATCCTTTTAATTAGTATGTTAGTGGGGCTGGTGATCTCAATTATTCAAGCCGCCACCTCAATCAACGAACAAACCATGACCTTTGTGCCCAAACTGATCATCACAGCCCTGCTGATGGTTATTACAGGGGGATGGATGTTGCAGCAGATGATGGATCTGTTCTTTCGGATATTTGAACTCATTGCGACAAAGATCTAATGCGTAGATCAAAATTCATGGATCAAATGGATGAATCTAAACGATGGTGCTAAAATATCCGGAAATAGTAGAAAAAATAAGCATGGGTGATAAAGATGACCTTTGACATGAATCAGTATCTGATTTTTCTTTTAGCCAGCTGCCGGACAGCGGGAGTTATTTTTTTTAATCCCATCTTTGGCAGACGAGGGGTTCCCACTATTCTGAAGGTGGGATTATCGCTGGCGCTTGCCCTATTTGCCGTTTTTGAGTTTAGTGCCGTCCAAGTGATCAACTATTCCGCGATCGAATTTATCGGGGCGATGCTACAGGGATTCGTGATGGGGATGGTAATAGGCTTTATCATGCAGATGTTTCTATCAGTATTCCAGATGGGTGGAGAGCACATCGATATGCAAATGGGTTTGAGTATGGCTTCGATGTATGATCCCTCCACCCAGGCAAACGTCACCGTCACCGGAAATTTATTGACAGCCATGTATGTCCTGATCTTTTTTGTCTCAAACGCTCACCTGGCATTATTTTCGGTGGTGATCCAATCATTTCAGGTGATTCCGCTAGGCTTAGGCAATATCAGTGACCGGGTCGGCGTCTATATCATTGAGCTGATGTATTATATTTTTATCTACGCCATACAGGTAGCTATTCCGATTATTGTCACCGAGCTCATTTCTGAATTTGCTGTCGGCATTTTAATGCGACTGGTACCCAATATAAATGTCTTCGTTATCAATATTCAAATTAAGGTGATGATTGGTTTAATTGTAATTTTTACCTTGATACCGGCGTTAGCAAATTTTATGACCCGAATGAATTTGCTGATGATGGAAAAGATCACTCAGGTATTAACTTTTTTTATTTGATTTTATAACTTTCTCATAACGTAATTATAGTGTTCTTAGATCGTCTTTTATACGATTTTTGGATAATCTACCGATGCATAATCAAAACCTAATCGGAGAAAAAAATGGCAGGATCAGAAAAAACAGAAAAGGCGACCCCAAAAAAAAGAAAAGACGAACGAAAAAAGGGTAATACCTTTCAAAGCCAAGACGTTGTCAGTGTGGTGTTGCTGTTTATGGCATTTTTTATGCTTAACCTGATGGTGCCGTTCATTTACCAACAGCTGAAAAAGAACTATCACGGGCAAATGGATAAGGTAGCAAGCATGGATACCCTAACCGTAACCAGTGTCGGCCAGCTTTTTAGGGAGGCAGCCTTGGTATATTTTGTTTCGGTACTACCGGTAGCGGTTGTAATTATGATCATCGCCATTATTATGTCAGGAGTGCAGACTGGCTTTCTGGTAGCTGCTGATGGATTAAAACCTAAATTTAATCGGATCAATCCCTTATCCGGTATCAAAAGAATGGTATCAATACGATCAGTCGTTGAACTGCTTAAATCGATGGCCAAGGTGGCCTTAATCATTGGGGTTATTTACACCACGATTTTAAGCATTATTCCGATGACACCCGATATGTTGGCTACAAAATTGGACGCGAATCTGATATTTATGAACGATCAGATTATCTCGATGGTGCAAACCGTCTGTCTGATTTTTTCAGTGGTGGCAATTCTCGACTACGCCTACCAGCGCTATGATTATGAAAAAAAATTAAAAATGACCAAACAGGAAGTTAAGGACGAGTATAAGCAAACCGAAGGAAATCCTGAAATTAAAGGCAAGATCAGACAAAAGCAACGTGAAATGAGTATGAGCCGGATGATGCAAATGGTGCCTCAGGCCGATGTAATCGTCAGAAACCCGACCCATTACGCGGTCGCCTTAAAATATGATATGGACCATGATGTCGCCCCGCTGGTTCTAGCAAAGGGGAAAGACCATATCGCGATGAGAATTGTTAGCGTCGCAGCAGAAAACAAGATCCTGATTAAGGAGAACAAGGCACTGGCCAGAGGTCTGTATGAGTCTGTCGAGATCAATGACTATATACCCGCTGAACTGTATAAAGCCGTGGCCGAATTAATGGCCTGGGTTTACAGCAATAAAAAGAAGGAAACTGTCAAATGAAAATCATTCAAAACCTTGTCGTCGTCTTTGTCATTCTGACAATTGCCCTTATTATTATACCCTTACCACCTTTTATTTTGGACTTCATGTTTATTTTAAACATTGCCATATCACTCATTATTTTGTTAACGACCATGTATATCAAGGGGCCGCTGGATTTCTCAATCTTTCCATCAATGCTCTTAATTACCACCCTGTTACGGCTGGCACTTAATATTTCTTCAACCCGGTTGATCCTTTCAAACGGCGGGGAAGCCGGTGCGGTCATTGAAACCTTCGGTTCCTTTGTCCTCGGTGGCAATGCGGTGGTCGGCTTTGTCGTATTTATTATCATTGTTATTGTCCAATTTATTGTTATCACCAAGGGTGCCGAGCGAATTTCAGAAGTATCCGCCCGCTTTACTCTCGATGCCATGCCTGGTAAGCAGATGTCGATTGATGCAGACCTTAGCTCCGGTGCAATTACCGATGTTGAGGCCAAGGAACGGCGCTTAAAAATTCAAACCGAAGCCGAATTCTATGGTTCCATGGATGGGGCTACCAAGCTGGTTAAGGGTGACGCGGTCGCATCGATGATTATCTCAGTCATCAATCTTGTCGGTGGGATGATCATCGGGATGCTACAAGGCGGGATGCCACTTGAAGAGGTTGTCTCGGTTTATACCATTGCCACCGTTGGGGATGGTCTGGTCAGTCAGATCCCAGGGTTGATGATTTCGGTCGCCACGGCCATGATTGTTACCCGCGCCGCTTCGGAAAACAACTTGAATGTCGATGTCAAGAACCAGTTTTTTTCTCAACCCCAGGTACTCGTTATCTCCGGGATTGGTATTGCGGCGATGGCCCTGATTCCCGGCGCTCCGGCCATCCAGATTTTAACGCTGGCTGTGATGATTAGCGGGTTGGGCTTAATTATCATTCGCCAGGCCAATGTAACAGTGGTAGTCGATGAAACCCAGCAAATGACTCAGCTGATCCAGGAAGAAAGCAGCGAGGTTGATTTCTACCGGAATATCGATAACGTTTACAACATCATTGGCGTCGAACCGATTGAAATGGAATTCGGTTATTCGCTCTTGCCGATGGTCGATGAAGGCAGCTCCGGTAACTTCATTGACCGAATCGTTATTTTCAGAAAACAATTTGCCGTCGATATGGGGGTAGTCATCCCCACCGTCCGCCTAAGAGATAATGGGCTGATCAATCCCAACCAGTATATCATCAAAATCAAAGGCGAAGAAATTGCCAAAGGCGAAGTACTAGTCGGTTATTATCTGGCACTCGATCCCTCCAACACCAGCGAGCCGATTGACGGCATCGAAACGATTGAGCCGGCCTATGGCATCAAAGGGAAATGGATCACCGAAAATGAAAAGGAACTGGCCGAGGTTTATGGCTATACCGTTATTGACGCCCTTTCGGTTATTGTGACCCATATGTCTGAAGTCATCAAAAAGCATATGCATGAGCTACTTAGCCGACAGGATATCAATACCTTGCTGGAAAATGTCTCAAAATCAAATCCAGCCATTGTTGATGACGTCATCCCAAATATTATTTCAATTGCCGACTTCCAGAAAATACTGATAAATCTATTAAATGAAGGGATTCCCATTAGAGACTTGGAAAGTATTTTAGAAACCCTGGGCGATCATGGCATGAACATCAAAGATACCGACATGCTGACTGAGTATGTCCGCCAGAAACTAAAACGTACCATTACCAGAAAATATACCGATGGCAATAGCATCAAGGTGATTGCCCTGGATCAGGAAATTGAGAACATTATCCTGAATTCAGCCAAGAAAAATGAGCATGGCACCTACCTGGCCATTGATCCCCAGGTGGTCCAGACCATTGTTGAACGGGTCACCGAGCAAATCGAAAAGCTCAAAGAAATTATTGATCATTCGATTATTCTCACCTCCCCGATTGTGCGGATTTATTTTAAGCGATTAATTGAACAGTTCATGGCAGATTTAACCGTCCTTTCCTTTAATGAAATAGATACAAATATTCAGATTCAGGTGATCGGAATGATAAAGCTGGAAAATTAAACCAGACAAATCCTTTAAAGAATAAGGAGTGTTAAGATGAGTATTGCAGAAATAAATAGCCAAGAAAAGAGCCTCGAAATCAAGCCTGCCAATCAGCCAAGTGAACAGCCAAGCCGACAACCAAGAGAAAAAACCAGCGAAGAAATGCTTGTCGAAGAAAAAACCATCGAGCTGTGGCAACGATATAAAGAACAACGAACCACGGAGGTTCGCAACGAAATTGTCCTGCAATATACCGGTCTGGTCAAGAAAATTGTGTTAAGATTTAAAGGCAGTTATAACAATTTTGGACAACTCGACGACATGGTCAATCAGGGCATGATTGTCCTGATCGATGCCGTCGAAAAGTTCAACCCGGAAATGGGCAATAAGTTCGAAACCTTTGCGACCCTCAAAATCAGAGGGGCAGTTATCGACTTTATGCGAAAGCAGGACTGGGTGCCGCGCAGTCAGCGCAGCCTTTCTCGGGTTTTAGAAGAAACCTATGGTGAGTTATACGCTTCACTGGAAAGAGAACCATCAGAAGCAGAAATTGCCGCCAAAATGGGAATCTCTGAGGCCAACCTGCAAAAGATTCTGCAGCAGCGTCACAATTCGATTGTGCTTTCATATGAAGAAGCCATCAATGAAAAAATGATGGAGGTATCACCGCTAATCAC
Source organism: uncultured Acetobacterium sp. (assembly GCF_927416815.1). Taxonomy (NCBI): domain Bacteria; kingdom Bacillati; phylum Bacillota; class Clostridia; order Eubacteriales; family Eubacteriaceae; genus Acetobacterium; species uncultured Acetobacterium sp. The sequence goes on from NZ_CAKMJU010000058.1 coordinate 55,943, forward strand.
CGAAGAGAAAGCCGATGATTCACCAGAGTCACGGATACTATATAATGAACTCAAAGAAAAACTGGGCGAGGCCGTTGACCAGTTAAAAGAAAAAGAACGACTGGTCGTCTCGCTTTACTATTACGAAAACTTAAAATTAAAAGAGATTGCCGAGGTCCTGGGCGTAACCGAGTCAAGAGTCTCACAGATTCATTCCCAGGCGATGATTAAAATGAGAAATCGCTTAAAAAACTATTAACAGGAGGTACTACCATGGATAGAGGATCATACGCAGCCGCAGCCGGGATGTTTTCCGGTCAGAAAGCAATCAATGTATTGGCGAATAATGTCGCCAATGTCACCACTGCTGGTTATAAAAGTCAATCCACCGTACAATCAAGCTTTGCCGAATATATGGTTTCACGCATGAGCACAAACCCCCGAATCGCCGAGGCCAATATCGGACCGGGTGCTTACATTACAGTTAATGATGAGCAATTCACCGATTTTACCCAGGGGATTTATGAAACCACCAACCGCAGTGTCGATATGGCCATTCAAGGACAAGGCTTCTATGTGATTCAAAATGCCAATTTTGGCCAGGTACTGACCCGTAACGGCCAGTTTGAACTCGATGCGCAGGGCTTTCTGACCTTGCCCGGGGTTGGCCAGGTACTAAATAACGGCGGCCAGCCGATCCAACTTACCGGCAGCGACTTTGTTGTCAATCCCAATGGGGCAATCATTCAAAATGGCGCCCAGGTAGCCATCCTGAATATTGCAACGGTCGCAAACGGTGAGGAACTGACCCAGGTTGGCGAAGGCTATTTTCAAGCTGAAAACGGCTTTCAACCGGCCGCAGCTGGTACCTTCACACTATTGCAGGGAACCCTTGAAAAATCCAACGTTGATATGACCGAGCAAATGAGTACCATGATCGCTCGGCAGAATAATTTTACCTCATGTTCGCAAATGCTGAAGATTATGGATAAAATTAGTGAGATCGCATCAAACACCATCGGTAGAGTCGGATAAGTGGTTAATGATAGTCAATAAATAATTAAGTAAAAAACTATATATGTTCAATTAAAGATTTAACGTAGGGGCGATCCGTGATGACCAAGGGGTCAGACCCTCGCCCGCACACTGCGCAATTGCCAGTTCGATTTACAAAATTCTTTAATTCGACTTATATAACATATAAATAATCAAATAAACAAACAATCAATCAATAATCCAGGCAATTTCGAAACTAACGGTTTTAACAAGCTGTTGTCGGTCAAAAAGCCTGGACACCCCCAAAAAGGAGGAGCATGATTATGATAAGAGGATTTTACGCTTCAAAACTCGGTATGATCGCTCAACAAAATAGTCTGAATACCATTGCCAACAATGTCTCAAATATTAACACGGTTGGATTTAAACCACAGGTTACCGCATTTTCATCATTATTATACGAAAATATTGATGGTGGTGGCGGCGTTGAAATCAGCACTGGTCACGGCGCTAAAGTTCAAAAAATCGGTATTGATTTTACCCAGGGATTTCTTCAGACGACCGGACGAACCCTCGATTGTGCCATTGAAGGCCCGGGATTTTTTGCCGTTTTAAACAGAGAAACCAATACCACCACCTACACCAGAGATGGGGTCTTTCAGATCAGCGTCGAAGGTGACCAAAACTTTCTGGTTGATGTCAGAGGTAACTATGTTCTCGGTCAAGACAATAACCCGATCAATATTACGGATGGCTTTAACGCCGACAATCTCGGGGTTTTTGCCTTTGCCAATCCCTATGGGTTAACCCTGCTGGGCAGCAACCAATTTGCCGTCTCGGATTTATCGGGAGCGCCAGAGGCGGATCAGGTGAGCATCATAAGAACCGGCTATTTAGAATCATCAGCTACCGATTCAGCTACCGAAATGGTTAAAATGCTCGAAGCAAACCGAGCTTTTTCGTTTAATTCTAGAATTGTGCAATCTACTGATGAAATGGAAAAGACCGTTAACCAGATGAGATAGATCTTGTTAGGGAGAGCATCTGATTAGAAAAATGTGTATGTAGAAGGGGATGGAATATGAGTGAGGAGAATGCCAAAACAGACAAGCTAGCCTTGATTGAAGTCAGTGTCAATGATGATAATCAGCAGGGCTTTATCAAGCTGGAAAAACAGCAAGAAGGCAATACTGTTTTTACCAAAGAAGAGCTGCTTGACGCCTTGACAAAAAATCAAATTAAGCATGGATTAATCGACAGTGCCATTGAAAAACTGGCCAAACGGCCAATTTTTAATATTCGCATCAAAGTCGCCGAAGCCACTGCCCCGATTGATGGGAAAGATGGGGTCGTCACGCTATTGGTTAAAAAAGACGCCGATTATAAACCGGAGTACAGCGAAGATGAAACTGTCGACTATAAGAATCTTGAATATTTTCAGATGGCCAAAAAAGGTCAAATTCTTTGTGAGATCACCAAAGAAACGGACGGAGTTGAGGGCAAGGACATTTACGGACAGCCGATCCCTGCTTACAAGGGCAGAAAACCGCAGGTGCCAGCCGGAAAAAACACCAGCTTAAATGAAGATGAAAGCAAGCTGATAGCTGACTGTGATGGGATTATAAAATTTGTTAATACCATCAATATCGATGAGATGATGCACGTCCGTTCTAATATTGATTTTTCCACCGGAAACATTAATTTTCCCGGCGATGTCACCATCGACGGCGATGTCAGCAGCGGCTTTTCCGTAAAAGCTGGCGGCAACCTGATTATCAAGGGCGTAGTTGAGGATGCCAAAATCGAATCAGGCGGCAACCTGGTCATCGCCAAAGGGATTTATGGCGGTAGTTCTGGCGATGTGATTGTTGGAAAAGATCTGCGTTGTAATTATATTGAGAATGCTATTTTACACGTTGAAGGTGATATCACCGTGGATTACATCATCGATGGGAAAATAACCTGTCATGGCAATATTAGCCTGTCTGGCTCCAAGGAATTGGTGATCGGCGGGGAAATCAAACTGCGCGGCGAGCTTGTCGCCAGAGACATTGGAAATGATCGGGAATACCCCACCATTATTCGGATCCTGGGCGAAAAAGCTGTTGATCAGGCTGAACTCGACAGATTAGCAGAAAAAAAAGAAGCAGCCCAACAACAGCTTGAAGAAAACAAAGCAAAAGAAGCCCAGATCAATGGCTTACTGTTAGATCGGGAAAAGAAAGACATCTTAAACCGTAATCACAAAAGTGCCGGCATGGAACAGATCGCATCCTTGAAAAAACAGATTGACAGACAATTTATGCTGCTTAAAAAAGAATTGGAAGAAATAGATAATGCCATCGCCTATGTCAACAATAAGGGGACCATGAATTATTTCGGTTCGGTTTCGGTCAAACGAAAACTCTACCAGGGAACCCGGATCTATTTTGGCGATATGCCCTTCTCATTTGAATTTGACAGTTTGGAGCATTGCAAAATTTATTGGGATCAGGACGATATTGTCAACGGGATGATGTAGCGAAAAAATAGTTTAATTAGAAAGAGGTAAGAATTTGTTCGAGAATTACGATGAACTAAACGAAATCCAAATTGATATGCTCCGGGAGATTGGCAATATCGGAGCTGGGAATGCGGCTACTGCCTTAGCCACCATCTTAGATGAAAAAGTCGATATGAGTGTACCGAGTGTGCGGATCACTGGCTTTGACGAAGCGGTAGAAAGTTTAGGTGGAGCCGAATCCTTAACGGTGGCAGTCCTGGTCAACTTCAGTGGTGACGCTCATGGCATGATCATGTTTTTACTCAATGTTGAAGATGCCAAAAGTATTATGGATATCTTAGTCGGTGAAGACGATGGCGAAGAAGAGCTGAGTGAGATGAAGATTTCGGGAATCAAAGAAATCGGGAATATCTTAGCCTCCTCCTATGTTAATGCTATTTCAGCACTAACTGGACTGACCATTGAAGTTTCAGTTCCCTATGTCGCCATCGACATGGTCGGAGCATTGATGAGTGTGCCAATTATTGAGTTTGGCGCGATCGGTGACAAATTGATGTTTATTGAAGAAAATTTCGAAGGCGAAACCAACGACTTAAAAAGTAATATGATCATGTTTGCGGAGATCAATACCTTAAAAATAATTATGCAAAAACTAGGGCTGGAAATATGAGTCAATCGATTGTAATTGGAATATCAGATTATAAATTAGCAAAGGGTCCTGAGGTACTGGTCACCTATGCCTTGGGTTCCTGTGTGGGAGTATGCTTATACGACAAGGTTTCAAAAGTTGGAGGATTGTCGCATATTATGCTGCCGGACAGCACAAATTTTTCAAATCGAGAGATCAATCGCAAAAAGTTTGCGGATACCGCCATCATCGATCTGGTTGATGAAATGAAAAGAGCCGGCTGTGGCAATAACCGGATCGTCGCAAAAATTGCTGGCGGTGCCCAAATGTTTGAGGTTCAGCCAGGCAGTAAGCTCGGCGCCATCGGCGAGCGCAATATTATCTGTGTCAAGCAGGTCTTAAATCAGCTGCGGATTCCCATTCTGGCCGAAGATACCGGGCTTAATTTTGGGCGTACCCAGTATTTTGATCTGGCCACCGGCATCATGAAGATTCAGTCACTTAATCGCAGAATTGAAGAATTTTGATTAAGCCCTCTTATCGGGATTAGCACTGAAAAATTGTTTTATCGATGGCCGTTGCTGAGCATTTCATGCCCAGCTTTTTTTATTAGCGCCACGTGAGGTTTAAAGTTCATTTATCAGGGTAAAAAAAAGAACAAGAATTTTATCCGATAATTTTATCTAAGAGACGGATAAATTTGGGTGTACCTTTTTAAACGTTTCAAGTATAATGGTAATAGCGAAAACTTTAAAAATATTTACAGAGGAGATTTAAAATGGCAGAGAATGTTGTAGATAATTACAATCTGGAAGAAGATACCCAGCACGGTAGATTTCTAACCTTTTCATTAGAGGAAGAAGTATTTGGTATTGAAATAAAATATGTGACTGAAATCATTGGAATGCAATCCATTACCAAGGTACCCGAAGTGCCAACCTATATCAAGGGGATCATCAATTTGCGTGGAAAGATTATTCCGGTTCTAGATGTCAGACTGCAGTTTGGCAAAGAGCCAGTCGATTATAACGACCGTACCTGTATTGTCGTCATCGACATTGAAGCCGTCTCAGTCGGCCTAATTGTTGATAACGTCGAAGAAGTGTTAACCATCGACGACGAGGAAATCGCACCACCACCATCAAACAAAACCGGTTTTGAAAATCGCTTTATGAAAGGGATTGGTAAGGCAGGCGGCAAGGTTCAATTACTCCTGGATTGTGAACGCCTGTTAAAGAATGAAGAAATAGAAGTGATTGAAGAATTGCTTGAAGAAAAATAGTTGGAGGGGCCGTGATGAGACTTAAGCAAAGAATTAAGGTGCTGATCGTAGACGATTCCCTGGTCTTTCGTGAGTCTCTATCAAGGGAAATAGCGAAAGACCCCGACATTGAAGTCGTCGGGACAGCCACCGATCCCTATATGGCCAGAGATTTGATTATCAAATTAAAGCCGGATGTCTTAACCCTGGACGTCGAAATGCCCAAGATGAATGGCATTGAATTCTTAAAAAAACTGATGCCCCAATACCCCTTGCCGGTTATTGTGGTTAGTTCGGTTTCTAAAAATGTTCTCGATGCCCTCGATGCCGGCGCGGTTGAGTTTGTTACCAAACCCAATGTCACAAGACCCGGCGGGATGGCCTCCTTTGTTAATGAACTGATTATCAAAATTAAAATTTCATCGACGGCCAAGGTGGGTAACCGTAAAAGCGATTTCGTCCCCAGCCAGCCGGTTGCCAATCAGGGGGTTGATACCACCAGTAAGATCATTGCCATCGGTGCCTCGACCGGGGGAACCGATGCCATCCATACCGTCATCTCCGGCTTGCCCCGGGATATGCCGCCAATCATCGTGGTCCAGCATATGCCACCGGTCTTTACCAAGCTCTATGCCGAACGACTCAACAACACCTGCGAGTTAGAAGTCAAGGAAGCCGAAGACGGCGATGCCCTAAGACCCGGCCGAGTCTTAATCGCCCCAGGAAATTTCCAGATGCGGCTGGCCAAACGCGGCCCCGGCTACATTGTCAAATGTACCCTGGAAGAAAAGGTCAGCGGCCATTGCCCCTCAGTTGATGTGCTTTTCGACTCCGTCGCCGATGTCGCCGGCAAACAGTCACTCGGCGTGATCCTCACCGGCATGGGCCGTGACGGCGCCACCGGCCTGCTTAAAATGAAAAAAACCGGTGCCTACACGATCGGCCAGGATGAAAAATCCTCAGTCGTCTACGGCATGCCTATGGTCGCCTACAATATCGGCGCCGTCGACAAACAACTCCCTCTCGACCGCATCGCCCCCGAAATCATCCGGTTCTTATCAAAATAGTGGAGCAAAGGGGGACGGTTTTTCTTGTGTCACCCTCTTATTCTCTTCTAAACCGACACAAAAGAACCGTCCCCCTGTGCGGCCCCTGTGCGGCGCCCGTAACACCTCATCCCGTAGGGGCGATCCGAGATCGCCCGCCATGCCCGTCCCCCAATAATCCAGACACCATCATTCGCAAATGCTGTCTGGATTATTATTTTCTCCACCCCTTTATCCCAATTATTTTCTACCTTTTCCTAAAGTATTCTTATATAATGACGATATGTATATCAAGAGATAAAATTATCTAAAAATTAATCAGCAAAATTAAATAAAGGTATTATATAATAGTGAAGGAGGTTTAGTTATGAAAATTATATCAGGCAATAATCCCGCTGTTCAAGCCAAAGTCGGTCAGGACATTGCAACAGAAGCCAGCCGTCGTTTGGATTCTGAAAAAAAAGGCATCAGCAAAAATAAACAAGACAGCAGCAGTATTTCAAGTAGCCGCAATGCGTCCTTTGAAGACAATCGGGTATCCACCGCTAAATCAGCGATTCTTTACGACGTCACCGTCAAAGAGTCAAGCCGCTTAAGCGAATTAAAAGAAGCCGTTAAGAACGGAACCTACCACGTGCCCACCGAGGCTTTGGTTGATGCGCTTCTAAAATAAGAATAAGGGCAAGAAAAGTAAAAATAAGTAAATAAAAAGTAAAAATAAAAATAAAACTTCTCGAGGAGGCTTAATATGCTTGAAACAATCGAATATAAACAAACCTTAGATAGTTTTTACGACTATCTTTTCGGGGTTATTAAGCTTCATCGTGATACCATCCCCAAACTAAAAGATGAGCTGATGCTGATACAGAGCAACAGCATCGATGAATTAAGCGATAACCTCAACCACCAGCAGATCTTCCTCTATCAGATTAAAAACTTTGACCAGGAGGTGGCAGCCTATATGGAAAAACTGAATGTCAGCGGCAAGAATATCAGCGAAGTGATCAATCAGTTTCCAGAGGATCAGCAAGACCGCTTTGCAAAACTACTGGCCGAATTTAAAGAAGTCGCCAAAGAAATTGAGTTTTATAAAAATAAATGTCAAACCCTGCTGCAAACGAAATTGCATGTGGTCAACAAAAATATCGCCCAATATAAGGCAAAACAAGAAAAAACCACCTACGGGGAAGACGGCAAAAATGACAGTTCCATCAAGATTCCCTCAGCCTTCGAAAAAAGCATTTAGTTTAACATATAAGTAGCGGCGATCCGTGATGACCAAGGGGTCAGATCCTCGCCCGAGTTCACCCCTCGCCCGCAAACAGGGATCAGAGTAAAAGGAGAAAACAATGGCTGCAACATTTGTATCATATGATTTAGCCCGCCGCGCCATGGAGGCCAGTCAGGCAAGCATCAATATCGTTGGAAATAATATTTCTAATATAAATACTGAAGGTTATACCAGACAACGGGTCGATATCGTTTCGGTGACCAGTAGCGGCATGGTTCAAAAATATGCTACCCCTCAGATATCCTCCGGACTAGGTGTAAAAGCTACCGGCACAACCCAGCTCAGAGACCCCTATATTGATGCCCGGTATCGTAATCAGAATTCAGAAAACAGTCGCTACGAAACCATGTTAAAAGGGCTTTCGAATCTTGAAGATGTCTTTGATGAAGCTTCAGCAGAGGCCTTGCAAGGTGAATTTTCAAGCTTTATTAAGGATCTCAATAGTTTGTCACAAACCCCAGCCAGCTCGGACATTGCCCAAGTTGTCCGTTCGGCAGCAGAAAAAATAACCCAAATGATGAATATGTATGCCAATCAGTTAGACGAGATCCGAACCGAGCAGACTGAAAATCTTGAAGTAACGGTCGACAGCGAATTTAACACCTTTGTCAAAAACATTGCTGCATTGAATCAACAAATTCAACGGGAAGAAATATATGGTAATCGGCCCAATGAGCTATATGATCAGCGTAATTTGCTGATTGATAAATTGTCGGGGATTTCTAATATCAAAGTCAGTATGACACCAGCCGATGTGATCTCGGAAAATCTTACCATTCCTCATTATTGCATCACCATCGATAATCCAGGTGGCGGCGAACCGATTATGATTGTCGACAATGGCAAATTTGCCGAGATGAGTCTGGATGCAGAAACGGATCCCCTCAATGTTAAATTATCAGTTGTGGATACAACCGGAAAGCTGAGAGACGATGCCAACGACGTCATAAGTGACGGCAAGCTGCATGGTTATTTAAGTATTATCAACGGCAAAGGAACCTTTGCAAGTGCTACCGAAAATAATGCCAAAGGCATTTATTACTATAACGAGAAAATAAATATCATGGCAAAACAGTTTGCCCAAGAATTTAACAAGATAAACAGTGAGATTAATGTAAGCGACGGGCTTGGTGGTTATCAGCTAAATGACGTTACCACGAACCCTTTAAATCTTTTTACTGATGATTCGGGAACTTCAGCAGCGAACATCACAGCTAAAAACATTCAGGTATCATCAGATTGGTTAAAAAACCCATCCTATGTGAATACAACCAGAAACCCAATCATTGACCCAGTACCACCTGGTTATAAAGCAACACCAACAGAACCGGATAATATCCTGCGAATGATTAAACGAATGAGCGAACAGATTGACTTTAAAGATGGCATGGGAACAACCATTTTATCAGGTACCTTTAACGAATACATGACCAGTGTGGTCAGTGAAGTGGGAACGGATGTGGAGCTGTACACCAACTTCTCTAAAACAGCTACCAATGTATTTCAGACCATCTCAGACACCAGAGACTCGGTTTCGGGTGTTTCCTTGAATGAAGAAGGGATTAACCTCTCAGCCTTTCAGAAGGTCTACAATGCGGCTATGCGCTACTTTAATGTACTGGACGAAAATCTCGATAACGTCATTAACAGAATGGGTGTGTAGGCACAGGTTGGGTTAACCACATTGGTTTACGATGAATAAACGAAAGGAAGTGAAAAAATGAGAATTACCTATCGCATGATGACCTCAAAATATTCAACCAATTTAAATAGCTTGTCAACAGATCTTAATAAATTAAATACCCAGGTGGCCACCGGCAGAAAATATGCTAGAACATCAGAAGATGTATCCTCAGCCGTTCGGGGATATCAGATCCGCCGAAATCTTGCTAAGGTTGAAGGTTATCAGGATAACATCCAGCATGCCCAGTCATTTTTAACCAATTCGGAAAGTACCCTTAGTCAGATTCAGTCATCACTTTCTGAAGCAACGGACAAGATTTTGCAAGGGATGAATGGGACTCAAAGCGATGGTGATCGAAAGATTATTGCCACCGAACTGCGTACCATCCAGGCTCAGTTGCTGGAAACCATGAATACGGATGTTTCAGGCCAGTACCTTTTTGGCGGAACAAATAACCAAAAACCCTTTGAGGTCGTTGGCGTTCCTCCGAAACTTGAATATAATGGCAATAAATTGGATGACTTGATAAAAGGGTCGCCTGAAGCTGAGCGACTTCAAAATGACACAATGTATGTCGATATTGGGTTGGGGGTAACATTTGATTCAGGAACTGGAGATGTCAATCCGAGCTCTGTATTTAATTATTCCTTTCCGGGTTTGAGTTTTATGGGGATGGAGACTTCAGTTGTTTCTGGAGAAACGGTGTCCAATAATCTTTATGATCTACTCGGCAGAATTGCCACGGAATTTGAAGAACCAGATGCGAGTTATTCCTCTGATAAAGTGAGTGGGCTTTATGGTTTGTTTAAAGAAAACAGCTTAAAAGTTTATCAAACGACTACCGAAATTGGTGCTAAAACCCAGTACCTGGAATTTATGACCAGCCGCTACGAAACTCAGAACTATAACCTTCAGGAACGACAGGTAGAAGTTGAAGGAGTGGACGCAGCCTATACCTATATCGCTTTCCAAAGCCAGAAGGTCGCCTATCAGGCGGCTCTGCAAATGGGCCAAAGTGTCGTGCAACAGTCCGTCTTTGATTATATGTCCTAATCGTTACAATGGCGAGCAAGAGAAGGGAGGAAAAACATGGAAAATTTAATCACCATTGAAACAGTACCAATAAAAATTGACTTTGTCGAAAAAGAACAATTAAAACTATCAGCCGTCCATAATACCCAGCTCCAGGTCAAGCAGCAAAGCGAACACCAGATTCAGAGCCAACCAGTCCGGCTGACCATTCAGGATTCCTATGAACCCAGCAGCAGCTATGCTTGGGATAATGCCACCTATACCGCCGTCCCCAAGTTTGATACCGCTGGTAATCTCAGCCTCGATATTAGCATGGAAGACGGAGAATCCCGGGCGATCCGCTTTAAGCATGCCAACCGCAGCATCGAGTCGATGTCAAGCAAGGCCAAAATTAACGACCAGGATACCGGCAACCTGCAAATGACCATCCCGATTAGCCGGCTATCCAGCGGCATGCCGGAAACCAACAATTTTAATACCGAATTCATGCCCCCAGACCTCCAGCTAATCGTAACCCAACGACCCGAAGTCATCATCAAATACGTCGGCGGCCCAATCTACGTCCCCCCCAGCGCCGACCCCAACTACAGCCCCCCGATCGGCTTCGAACAACAACAAATCGCATCCCAACAGATTCCTCTGTTAGACGAAAAAGTATAAAAGGCGGCAACGCCTTTTTTTTCGTTGAAAAGTTAAAAAATTCAAAAATCGTTTAACGACACTGCGTGATCTTGTTCGTAGGGGCGGATATCATCCGCCTGTTAGCGAAAAGTAAAAACTTTTCAAAAAACCCTAAACTCTCATCACAAACAACCGATAATACTATCAACAAATCCTAAAACGGCGTTATTAATATATCCCAACAAAAAAACTTTAGCAAACCCAAATATTTTTTAAAAACACCCTAAAGTATCCCCCTTGTTGGACGATATTAATAACAAGAGCGAAAAAGCTTAAACATTTGGCAAACCTTGCGTACGAAGGAACGCCTCAACAATTCCCTGGCCGAGGGTTATCGGCAAAATAAAAAAACGGAGGAAAGAACAATGAGAATCAATCATAACATTACAGCACTTAATACCTATAACAAATTATCAGCAAACCAGGCAGCTACAACTAAGTCATTAGAAAAACTGTCATCCGGTTTAAAAATCAACCGAGCTGGCGATAACGCTGCAGGATTGGCAATTTCTGAAAAAATGCGTGGCCAGATCCGTGGTCTGGATCAAGCATCTACCAACGCCAATGATGGGATTTCTTTAATTAAAACAGCTGAAGGCGCGTTAAGTGAAACCCACTCCATTCTTCAAAGAATGCGAGAACTGGCGGTACAATCATCCAATGATACCAATACTGCTACTGATCGTGGCGAAATGCAGAAAGAAATTGATCAGTTAACAACTGAAATCGATCGAATTGCAAACACAACCGAATTTAACACTCAAAAATTATTAAATGGTGATAAAGAAGGACTTCGAGCTGCGGCAAATGGAAAAGTTACTATGTCTGCGAATACCAGTGCTACTACTGTTACGCTGGGAGCAGGGTTAGCTACGATTCAGAGTGTAGCTGCTTCTTCAGGGTCAGCAATAAAGGATTTTACAGTTACCATCACGAAAACTGCTGATACGGGAACAACATTTGGATTCTCTGTAGACAGTCCAGTACATGCGGGAGCGTCATTGGCTAGTGTAACTGCAGGTGGTTCTGCAACTCTTGACCTTACTACAAATTTAGTCTCAGCTTCTGCTGGAACGCTTGTAATTACCGACCTTGATAAAATGAAGGTAGGCGATAGCATAACATTAACATTCAAAAAAGCAGATGCCGGTAATGATAGTGTAACTGACGCAGTAAATATGCAAATCGGAGCCAATACCGGGCAAAATATGTACGTTGGAATTAACGACATGCGTGCAGACGCTTTAGGGGTAAGAACTGGAGCCGCTGGAGCCGCTGTTAATATCGAAACAGCCGGAAAAGCATCGGCTGCCATCACAACAATTGATAACGCTATCGAAAAGGTCTCGGCTCAGCGTTCACAGCTTGGGGCTTTCCAGAACAGATTAGAACATACCATCAACAATTTGGGTACGTCTTCTGAAAACCTGACTTCGTCTGAATCTCGAATCCGTGACGTTGATATGGCTAAAGAAATGATGGAATTTACCAAGAATAATATTCTTTCTCAAGCTGCTCAGTCAATGCTTGCTCAAGCTAATCAACAACCACAAAGTGTCCTTCAGTTATTACAATAATTAGAAAGTCTTAATATCGCAACTTGAATCAAATGAGAGGGTCATGAGAATATTTTCTCTGACCCTCTTTAAAATGAATAAGGGTGCTTATTTTTAATAGTGTCTAAGCTTTTTTTATTGTAAAATCAATAAATGGTTTTCATTAAATAAAATAAAAAAATGTGATTTGTCTAATGAAAATTATTTAACAAGAAAGGGATATCAAAGTGAAATTAAGCATTGGAATGATCGTTAAAAACGAAGAGAAATATCTGGGAAGGTGCCTGGAAGCATTAAAACCAATTCTTAAAAATGTGGATGCAGAATTAGTAATAGTCGATACGGGCTCAACAGATAATACGGTCGAAATTGCAAAACTATATACGGATAAAGTCTTTTACCACCAATGGAACAATGATTTTGCTGAGGCGAGAAATATTACAATTGAAAAATCCCAAGGTCAGTGGTATTTTTATATCGATGCTGATGAAATACTTGAGAAACCGGATAGCATCATTGATTTTTTTAATAAGGGCACCTATAAAAATTATAAAGGTTTAGCAATAAAAATCGATAATTTAATTAAGGAAGACCGAAGTCAAAGTGGTTCAACCTTTCATAGTCGGAGAATTGTAAAAAGAGATAATGATCTAAAATTCACAAGTAAAATTCACGAATATCTTCCTAATAAGGAACCCGTTTATCTCTCCGAGGCAGTGCTGGTTCACTACGGCTATATCCAAATCGATCAAGACTTCGTTGATGAAAAATCGCAAAGAAACTTAGTAATCATAAAAGAAGAACTGAAGGCCGATCCGAATAATATATTTTTGCTTTACCATTTGGGTCAAACGCATGTCTTTAATGGTAATTTTATCGAAGCCTTGGATCCTTTGAGTAGAGCACTAGATATTGCAAGAGAATCAAAGACATATCCGATGCATATTTATAATCTAATGTTGGATGTTTATATAAAAAATCAACTTTTTTCAGAGGCTGAAACAACGGCAAAAGAAGTAATAAATGCTCAACTGGAAAAAAACAGTGGATATATTAATATCTATTTCTATTTAGCGCAAGCCCAAGGGATACTAAAAAAAAATCAGGAAGCAATCATAAATTATAAAAAATGTTTAGAATTACTTAAACAATATGAAAGTAATAAATTAGCGATTAATTTAGTTGCCATAGTGTCTGATTTTGGTGGTGAAAAATATGTTTATTCTCAAGTAGCGGCACTATATGATGCGCTTTTAGAGTATGAGAAATCAGTTGAATATTCAAAAAAAATATTAAATTTGACTAAAAATCGTGCGAATGGTATAGAACAAAATTACTATTATCTAGCAGTCAACCAAATTGTGAGATTAAGTATTAAATATAAGCGATATGATGAATTAGTTGTTTTCTATGAAGAAATTATAGTAGACAAAGATGACTCAGATCTTAGTGCGGCTGATCGCTTTGAGAATACTCTGGAAGCTCTGATTAGCGACAATAAGAAACATAAGAACGAAGTAATCGATCGCTTTGCGGTATTAGAGATTAATAATAATTATGTCTTTCTGAATAAAATCAGAAAGAAAAAGGAACTGAACCAATCGCTGACTGATGAAGAATTGAATATAATATATTCCTATGATTTCAATGATAAAAACGATATATACGGGGAATTTGTATATTATCTAATGACGGACGGTTTTCAGATCGATTCGGTTTTTTCTAAACTCGAGGAAAAAGAAATTAACCGTTACAATGAGTATATGGCCCGCACCTTTAGTGATTTTTCCGAGGTGGTAGTAAACTATTTTAAAAAATATGACGACCAACAGGATATCTATTTTTCGATCTTTTCTAAAGCGCTGAAACGAGTTGCGTTGATAAAAGAAGAAATAGACAATGAAGACTATCTGGATTTATTTAAAAGATATGTTAAAGAAGGTGTGTTTTATCTGGAAATCGTTTACAATGAAACCGTCTTGGATGCCGAGAACATCTATGTGCTAAAAAATCATGAAGAGATATTTTTTATGTTTATGAGAAAAGCGCTAATGAATAAAGATGATGACCAATCTAAATATTTGCAGTATATGAGAAAAGCATTAAGCGCATATGATTATATGAAAAAGGGTGTAGAACTGCTTCTTGACGAATTGAAGAATGAAGAAAAGAAACAAGAAGAAAAGAAACAAGAAGAAACAGATAATTATTCAAAAAATGAATTTGAAGAATACAAGATACTGGTAAAAAATAACATTTCAATGTTAATAGAAGATAATAAAGTAGCGGAAGCGAAGCATTTGATCGATGAGTACTTAAAGATTGTACCCGCGGATTTGGAAATGCTTGCTTTAAAATCAGAAGTGCAACTGAAATTGATGTAAGGGTAAGAATTGCAGATCATCAACTAGTTGTCTCTGTTTTGCTGCAATGTTGAATTAAAGGTGGATAAATCAATTGAATCAGGAAAATTTAGATCATAAACAAAAACTAAAAGAAAATATTGGGATTCTGATAGAAAATGAAAAACTGGATGAAGCGAAAGAACTTTTGGAATTGTATGAGCAAGTTGAACACAATGATGTTGAAAATTATTCCATGAAGGGCGTGATTGCCATGATGGAAGGAAATTTGGATGAAGCGGAACGGGTGCTGAAGATAGGGCTGTCGATTGATGAAAATAATTTTGATCTCCTGTACAATTTAGGGTACCTGTATCATTCTAGTAAACGAGAAAAATTGGCGATAGTGTATTATAGAAAAGCTATTAGGTTTCCAAAGGAAGAAAAAGATATAGCTATAGTTTCTGAACTATTGAAAGAACTAGAAATGGTTAAAGACAATTCTGATGCAATAGCTGAAGAGTATAATGAATGCGAGACATCAAATTGTGATATTATCATTAAGAATACAGATGAAAAATCAATGGCTGTTGTAGGGGATAACATTTTTGATTATAGAGAATCGATCGCCAATTCTTTTTTAGATGACGACGCGCCGTTGGTTAGTATATATGTGCTCGCATTTAATAATTTAGAAAAATACACAAAAACTTGTGTGGAGTGTATTTTAAAATATACAAAAGAAATTGATTATGAATTGATTTTGGTTGACAATGGTTCTAGTGATGGTACATTTGAATATTTCCAATCGGTACCTCATAGAAAGAAAAAAATAATAAAAGTTACTAAAAATATTGGTGCTTATGAGGGGACAAGGCATGCCATAGCAGCAAGTAGAGGGAAGTATATTGTCAGTATTGCGAATGATCTATATGTTACAAATAATTGGCTTGAAAATATGTTGCAATGTGCCTTAAGTGATACGAAAATTGGGATGGTAAATCCAATGTCCGATTATGTAAGTAACAATCAATCTGTCGATCTAGGTTATAAAGATTTTGATGATATGCAAAAGAAAGCAGCTCAGTTCAATATTTCGAATCCAGGGAAATGGCACGAACGGTTAAGAATGATTATTTTAGGAACGCTTTTCAAGAAAGAGTGTCTTGATGGGATAGGTTTTTTTGATTACGGCTTTATCCATGACTTCGCCGATGATGATCTAACGTTTAGGGTAAGGCGAGCAGGATATAAAGCTGTGCTCTGCAAAGATGTATTTATTAGTCATGCCGGAAAGATTACGGATAAAGGATCAGATTTTGCGATTCAATCATTAGAAAAGGGACGGAAAATATTTAAAGATAAGTATTTTGGGATAGATGCCTGGGATGATGTCAATAATTATGAAACAAATATGATTTCATTAATCGACGAGAGACAGGGAAAAAGTGAATACCATATACTTGGAATAGATGTTTTATGTGGAACCCCGTTGCTAGAGGCAAAAAATGCACTTAGAGAAAAGGGTTTTTATAATACTCGTTTAGCAGCCTTTACCACTGAAGGAAAGTATTGGTTAGATCTTAGTACTATCTGTGGTAGCGAGTTAGCATCTGATCGGATTGAATATATTAATGAGTATTATAAACAATGCAGTTTTGATTATATTATTTTGGGTAGGTATTTAAATGAATATGGCTTTCCATTAAAGAACCTTAATAGAATATTAGAGCTAATAAAAGACGATGGAAGTTTAATTCTGAAAATCAACAATGAAGATGACTTGCGAAGGTTCTTAGCGATGATAAATATGTACAAATACACAGATAGAAAGAATACGAGTTATATTAGCTTAGAAGAGCTAAGTAATTATCTGGAAAGCAAGGGATATTTTATCGAAGAAGCACTATCCGAAAATCATTCAATTGATGATCAAAGTAAAAAAAACATTTTTAGTAGAATTAGAAAAATTTGTGATGATGATGCAGAATCGGTTTTTAATAAAATGCTCATTAAAGATTATACTATCAAGGTGAGTAGGAAATTGATATAAGCAAGAAAGTGGAGGGGGAAATGACGACAATTGATACTTTAGAAAGTCTATTGGGAGATTTCGAGAAGGGCACATTAGAAACAGATAGCAATAAGTTATGTGATTTAGATAAAAAACAGATTATTCTTTATGGAGCCGGCAACATTGGTAAGAGGCTTTATAAAAACCTTAAAGATAATGGAATAAATACGATATGTTTTATTGACCGCGCTAAAAGTACTGATTTTTCTGGATTTGAAGTACCAATATATCATCCGGAGGATGAGATGCTCATAAAATTTAAATCTACAGGTTATGTTATTCTCTCAGCATTATTTACACTTAACACATGTAATGAGATAAAATTGAACCTAAAAAAACTTGGGTTTGAAAATATTTTTGCATTACATGAAGTGAATTTAAGCACGATAAATAATGGCGCTTTTTATGAGAATCTCTTTGATGGTTCATATAATAAAATTGATGTTTTAGGGAAAGATCGAGGAAAAGTGGTGGAAGCATTTTCTTCTTTCGAACAGGAGGAAGATAAAAAGCTTTACATTGAGTATCTTAAGGCCCATTTAACAATGGACTTTACTAGGTTTAAGGAGCCTTATGATGTCAACCTACAGTATCTAGCCCATAATATTCCCATTAAAAAAGATTATAGTCGTTTCGTTGATTGTGGCGGTTTCGATGGTGATACCATACGCAACCTTGTTTCGAAGCAGATTAAA
Source organism: uncultured Acetobacterium sp. (assembly GCF_927416815.1). Taxonomy (NCBI): domain Bacteria; kingdom Bacillati; phylum Bacillota; class Clostridia; order Eubacteriales; family Eubacteriaceae; genus Acetobacterium; species uncultured Acetobacterium sp. The sequence continues at coordinate 73,711 of NZ_CAKMJU010000058.1, forward strand.
ATAAAAAACTTGGCTATTTTTGAACCACAGAACGACTTATGTGTAAAGATTGCAGAATATACACGCCAGAATTCAAAAAAATTCGACACGGTAATTATGTTTCCGTGTGGCGTTCATGCAAGAACTGAAAAATTTAGGTTTTCCGTACCAATTGATGCTCCCTCAAGTGGAAGGTTTGATGAAGCCGGAAGTGAAATTATACAGTGTGTTGCTATCGATGATGTATTACAAGGGTTTAAACCTACTTTTATAAAAATGGATATTGAAGGTGCAGAAATGAATGCTCTAAAAGGTGCGAAGAGAAGCATTATTGCTAATCATCCACAATGGATAGGTTATAATAAACTGGACAACATAATTGTGGGCAGGTAAAATATAAACAACAAACAAAGGAGACCTGCCGAAATGACTAAAAGACCAAGACGAAGTTTTACCGATGAATTCAAAAACCAGATGGTGCAATTGTA
>NZ_CAKMJU010000059.1:0-4784 GCF_927416815.1 uncultured Acetobacterium sp.
GTTGCTGACATCAACTAAATACTTTTTTCTTTTACCTGTTTTTTTCTTGAAAACACCAGGGTTTATTAAAGTTACCCCTTTCTCAATCTTTTGTTTCTGTCATTAAAAAATAACCGCTTGACATATTACCAGATTGCTTTAGTATTTAAGTGTTCTTCTAATTGTTTAATTAGCTTTAGAAAGCGTCGATCAGCTTTTATAAATTCAAACAGGGGGTTAGCGAGCAGTCCGTTTAGCATACTTTGCTTAATCACCTCGTCGCTGCGGGGCGCGCCCACCCCTAGGTCAAAATCGGCAAACCAGGGCTCAATCTGGTCAAAATAATCGTCGCCATGGAGGCAGTAGGGGAAAAAACAGAAACGCAGACCTCGGTATAATCGGCCAGGTAAGCAAGCGCGGTGTCAGCGTCCTGATGGATCGCATAGACTTGGGCAGCGGAGTAGTAAACCTGTGCCATGGTGTTGGGGTGGAGGGCATCGAGTTGATAAAGCTCGGCGACCCCCAGGGTTCGGGTCAGAATTGTTTCGACCCGGTTAAGATCACTGGCGTTTAAGATCAGGTAAGATGGTGCCGTTGAAACGAGCATCAGCAGATGTTGATAGATACTGATCTGCAAGACCTGTTTGGCTTTATCTGGGTTACCAGCCATCTGATAGGCCTGAGCCAGCATTTCGGTATCAGTGGGGAAGGGGCGGACAGTTTCACCAAACAGTTCCATCACCTGCGCGGGTTGATTAAGCATCAGATAGCAGGTGCTCTCAACCGCGAGTGCATCGCGAGACAGGGTCATGTTGTCACTTTCGGTTCTAATCCGCTGGCACAGATTAACAGCATTTTCCAGCAGCGCCTTGGCACCCTCCGGGTCTGCCGCCAACATATGATGGTTGGCAAAGAGCACCGCCATCTGCAACAGCAGCGGAAAACAGGAGTAATACTTTTTAATGATGGCCTGACATTCGGCCAGTACCTCAGCCACCGGTTTAGCGGCAAAATCATCAGCTAGCCGATGATACAGATTTTTGATATCGGTCGCAGTTAGCTGCGGAGAATAACCCATCAGATCATCGATGCTGATATTAAAATAAGCACCAAGCTGGGGCAGCAAGGTTATATCTGGGTAGCTCTGACCGGTTTCCCATTTTGAAACCGAAGCCTTAGAAACCCCAATATAAGCGGCCAGATCTTCTTGAGTCAGACCTTTTTCACGGCGTTTAGCAACAATAATTTTTCCAATATTAATTTCCTTCATTTCATCACCTCACTATGATTATAAAAGCTTTTGCAAAAAAGTACAATCGATTTGCAGTTGATTATGGTTGATCGAATCAACCAACGGGTGATTCGATTAGCGCAGACTGATGCAATGGCCGTAACAACTTTTCAAAGGCAGGGTTCTGAAAAGTTTATAATTAATTGCAACAGCCAAACGTCGATATATTTAGGTAACGGGGCAAAAGATCAGGAACTGAGCATATCAAAAAAGCTATTCATGTTGACAAATTTTGCGAAATGATGTAAACTCAATCCAGAATTGATTAAGTTTTTTATGAAAGGAAATATAAAATGGAAGATGAACCTGGGGAAACTGAGAATTGCATAAAGAATTTAAAAATGTATCGTGCTAATCTCATAAATTTCGATCGCTTTTCTTACTATTTGAGGCCGTAATACCTAATCAATGGTTATTACTGTGTCTTTTTTTGTAGTTAAAATTAGGAGGATAAACGATTGATTACAGAGATTATTTTTTTATTTGTGTTGGTTTTTGTAAATGCATTTTTTGCTGCTTCAGAAATTGCACTGATCTCATTGAATGATAACAAAATCAAATTGATGGCAGAAGATGGCAATAAAAAAGCCTAGCAGCTGGTCAAGCTACTTGGAGAACCCAGTCGATTTCTGGCGACCATTCAAATTGGGATTACTTTAGCCGGATTTCTGGCCAGTGCTTTTGCTGCGGAGAGCTTTGCTGACCCGATTGTGTCGCTTTTAAAACAGTATAATATTCCTGTCTCGGACGGCATTTTAAAAGCCACCACCCTGGTAGTGATTACCCTGATTCTTTCATACTTTACATTAGTATTGGGTGAACTCGTACCCAAACGTATTGCCATGAAAAAATCTGAAGGTATTGCCTTCTTTGCAGTGGGACTTTTATCAAAAATCACAGCACCAGTTGTTAAACTCTTAACCACATCAACCAACTTTTTTGTCCGCTTGGCAGGTATTGATCCCAATTCTGATGACGACGATGTTACCGAAGAAGAAATCAGAATGATGGTGGATGTTGGTGAAGAGAGAGGCGCCATTAACGCGCGAGAAAAAATCATGATTAATAATATTTTTGAGTTCAACAATAAATCGGTATCCGATATTATGACCCATCGGGTTGATTTGTTTTCTGTAACGGTTGAGATTGAGATGAAAGATTTGATCGAATTGATAAAGGATGAAAAATATACCCGAATTCCTGTCTATGAGCGATCGGTTGATAATATTATCGGGATCCTACATGTGAAGGATTTGATTTTTTTAATTAATGAAGAAGCAACAACACATTTTCAGATTAGGGAAAATATTAGAGCCCCATTTTTCGTTTCTACCGTCAAAAAAATTGATGAATTGTTTGTAGATATGCAAAAGGCTAAAACCCATATAGCGGTAGTCATCGATGAACATGGAGGAACAGCAGGGATTGTAACTATTGAAGACCTGATTGAAGAAATCATGGGTAATATTTTTGATGAGTTTGATGACGAAGAAATTGAATTCAGGAAGATCAAAGATCATACCTATGAGGTTAGTGGGATGATCAGTCTAGATGATTTGGAAGACCTGATTGATTTAGACTTACCCGTCGATGACTACGAAACCTTCAGTGGCTTTTTGATTGGCCTGATAGGGAGTATCCCATCTCAAGGAGATGTAATTGATCTGGAATACCAACATTTAAGAATAAGTATTCTGGAGGTTTCCGCCAAGCGGATTGAAAAAGCTGTGATTTATATTAATGATGAGGATAGTGACAACGGAAATGGATGAAGAACATGGAGAAACATCGAGTATTAAGCATGGTGTAGGTGAGCTTAAAAAAATAAGCTTTTTTTTATCAGGGTTAAAACATCTTTTTACCATCGCAGGCCGTGACGCAGTAATTTTCGCGGTCTATTTTTGTTTCTAAAACTTATAGAACGGAGATTTTGGTTGACAGAATATAGTTTTTTGTCTTAGTTAAAGTAGCTGTGATGAGTAATGTTTCTTGTCCACTGATTTTTGTCTAATCGATTAATGACAGTAAGTTTGTGGTGTATTATTCAAATGCGACTCAATCTAAGCAGATGGGTTCTTAAAAAAGCAAAAATAAAGGAGGATTTATAATGAAAGCATATTATCAAATGCCATGTGAAGAAGTGATTAAGCAGTGTAACAGTAAGTCAACAGGTTTATCTAATGAAGATATAGCTAAACAGCGTGAGATCTATGGTACGAACCAAATTGAAGAAAGCAAGCGAGTATCACCGATCATTATTTTTTTCGCGCAGTTTAAAGATTTCCTTGTCATCATCCTGATGGTTGCAGCGATCGTTTCAGCGATGATGGGCAAAATAGAGAGTACATTAGTTATCATTGCGGTGCTCCTTCTTAATGCATTACTAGGAACGATACAGCATATAAAAGCAGAGCAATCGCTAAGAAGCTTAAAGGCGCTTTCAGCAACAAATTCAAAGGTACTACGTAACGGGAATGTAGGCGAGATTCCTTCCGCAGAGGTTGTTGTAGGTGATATCTTAATAATTGAAGCCGGTGATTTTATTTCAGCCGATGCCAGGCTTATCGAGAGTAATAGTTTGCAAGTAAGCGAAAGTGCTTTAACCGGAGAGTCGGTTAGTGTTGAAAAAGGAACAGAGATTATCGAGAAAGAGGATGTGGCGATCGGCGATCAAGTGAATATGATTTTTTCGAGTAGCCATGTCACCTATGGTCGTGGTAAAGCAGTAGTAACTGGTGTTGGTGCAACTACTGAAATTGGACGAATCGCATCGCTTTTAAAAAGCACCAAAGAAAAGGCTACGCCGCTTCAGAAAAATTTGGATAGTTTCGGGAAAAAGCTGGCGTTGCTGATCATTGTTATTTCGGGTATGGTATTTGGACTTAGCTTGTATCGAGGTTCACCGATTATGGATTCGCTCATGTTTGCCATAGCTCTGGCAGTGGCAGCAATTCCGGAAGCGCTGAGTTCAATTGTGACGATCGTTCTAGCCCTGGGCACAAGAAAGTTAGCCGAAGAAAATGCAATTATTCGAAAGCTACACTCTGTTGAGAGTTTGGGGAGTGTATCGATTATCTGTTCGGACAAGACAGGTACATTAACACAAAATAAAATGACGGTACAAAAAATCTTCACAAACCATCAGCTCGTTGAGGTCGATGCAATAGATCAAGAAAATAAGCTCCACCATAAACTGGTGATTGCGGGTCTATTATGTAGCGATGCAATTACCGTCAAAGATAGAGAGATTGGTGACCCGACTGAAATTGCCTTAGTTGATCTTGGAGAGCGACTACGTTTGGATGAATTGGTTATTCGCGAAACGATTCCACGAATATCAGAACTACCGTTTGACAGTGACCGAAAGCTGATGACGACATTGCAATACATCGATGAGAAAGCTGTTGTTTTTACCAAGGGTGCTATGGATGTTCTCTTGATACGTTCAACACATATCGAGACAGCAGAAGGAGTTCGTCCGATAACACAGGCAGATAAAGAACTTTATAATAAA
>NZ_CAKMJU010000060.1:0-6898 GCF_927416815.1 uncultured Acetobacterium sp.
CGGGATATTGGTATAAACAAACGGGATGGTTTGATACTGATTGGAATCGGGATCAATTGCTAGCGGCAGCCGTTCTTCATATTTAAAATCAAGTGCTTCCGTATCGTCTAAAAACAAATCATCCTGGGGAACCAGAGTCCCGGATAATTTGGGAAAGAGGCTGTGGATACGAACCGGTGAATCGGGTGATTGCACCTCAAGCGGATAAACCTCGATCCCTTCAATATTGGCATAGTGATCATTTTTCCCAAGATAGGGTAGATAGACAAAACGTTTTTCGAGGAACCGATTTTTTAAATCGTGAAGCAATACGTCTGCTTCTAAGTTATCAAACAACAAATAAATTTGCCAAGCGGGCGTCTCCAACCATTGCTCCTTAACAATCAGATTGCCCCCTGCTTCTTTTGAAGCGTATCCAACAGAATTATTGAAGACCTGCACTTTTTTGGGAATATAGCCCTCTTCGTTTAAGGGTTGAATGGCAACTTTTAAATGTTGTAGCTGTGCATAGAATTCAGGATAAGTATCTGTTTTTTGTTGTTGATTATAGCCGTTTAATCCTAAAACTCCACCGAAAATCCCGAGTAATGCGACCTTGTGAATATGTCCATAGGTGTAATATTGATAGGTGTTGACATCCGGTTGTTTGAAAAAGGCGGTTTCGCCGCTGAGCTTAAAGGTAAGCGTCTCCATGTTTATACCTCAGCTTTGGTAAAGATATTAAAGAGTTTGGCTTTGTTTAATTCTCCTTCAAGGATGGTCGTATAGGGATTATAATAAATTTCTATCGAAAGAACGCGGTTTTCAAGACTGTTGATTAAGTCAGCCATTCCCAGATGGATCATATCTTTGCTGTCTGGATTTTTTTCAAAAGTAATATATTGGGCAAGGTCGGGCAAATAAAGCTCGGGTTCCGTTTCAATAAAAAGCGCGAATTCGTTTTCGCAACCAACCTTGGCATTGGTATTATAAGAAGTGGCCGCAATGGAGGCAGCAGTTTTGAATTTCTCATAATCAGTCTGGGTATAACCTTCAGTCACACCCATTTCAACGAAATTTTTATAAACACTGGGATTTATCGCAAAACCATAAAAATAATGGGCTTCATTGCTGACGATTTTGGTTCCCAGGGTGGATTGATTTGCAGCTTCAACTTCATCATTATCATCGGATGAAGCCTTGTTGACTTTTTTATCGACTCTAAAAGGTGATAATATTTGTTGCTCTTCAACGTTATGACCGTCGTATTTATTAAATCCCTGAGTAATCTGAACAGCGCCGGTGATTGAAAGGTTATTTCCCTCTTCAGCAAAGGTAGCTCCGAAATTCTTTATATCAATAGCGGTGAATAAATTCTTAAGAATATTCGTACTGTCTCGTTCGTCTTTGAGATTTTCCACGCTAAAAACTTCTTCATAACGTTCTTTAAGCGTTTTTGGGCGAATGTCGGTACTTTCTTGTTTGCTTTTTTTATCAGTAGTTGTTTCTGTTTTGTATGATTTAATATACATCACTTTTTCGCCCTGATCTTCCCACATCCGTTTAATCGGGTACTTTAGCGCTTTATCACTGCCAAAAACTTCCCCAGTAGAAATAGATTTAGGAAACCCTGTAAAATCGGCATTCCAGTTTGCCATCACCGATTTGATCCCGAGAACGCCATAAATTCGCTTATTTAACATTGGTCTTTTCCTCCTGTATTTTTGTTTCTTTGCTTGATTCATAGAGTAGATTTTGGCTTAAATAACCAGCAATCAAAGTCGTTGAATCGATCGGTCCATCAGGTTTATATGAAAAAATCATACTCTGAAGATTCCCAAAACGGCGGCTCGGTTGGATTATATAATTGTATTTCAGAAAAAGTCGTTTAACCAAGTCTTTTAATTTTTCATCCGTTTTGCAATTGATAACCGGGTTGACTGTTGAGTATACCGGTTGATTAGATTTACTTTTAGATTGATAATAGTTCGTTATCTGTCCAACAGCATAGAAATATTCCAGATCGCTTTCAATGGAATGATCCCCGGTGCTATTTATTTTTTCGCGTAATCCCTCTCTAATTGAAACCAACTGATCTGCCATGCTTGTTCCTCCTTTAAAATAAGTGATAAATCCGTCGCGCACATTGAATTGTTCAATGGCTTTAATAAAATGACCGTTACCAATTGAGTTTTTAATCAATTCAAGGGAGCTTTTGGGGAAGAGGTTCTTAATCGTCCGGGCATCCCCCTTATAAAACCAAGTAAAAAAACCGTTTCGGCATCGTAAGAGCTCTTCTTTGACTCTAAAATCATTAAGCCTGATATCGCTAGCATCGGTAAAATAATTTGTGGTTAAGAATTTTCTAAAAAAAGTGGTATTAATAAGTTGCTGAACGCTTTTTAAATTAAGACTGTCTCCGTAGGTCAGGTCGGAACGGGCATCCTTAGGGAGAAGGATGGCCTGACGGATGGTAAATTGATCAAGATCAGGGGAATAGCCGGTGATTAAATCATAATCGCGAATTTCTAGTTCTTTTCCTTTTTGGATTCTTAGAAAATAGCCATTTAAATTTTTGGTGTGAGCCCGGTTGCTTTCGTAGGGATAGATGGGATCCGGATCATTGCAGTCGGTGCTAAAATAGACATTTGTTTTTCCCTGGTTGGCGTAATTATACAAGTAGTCGAAAAATTTCTTTTGCATATAAACGTCGTCGGTGGAAAGGAGATAGGGAACCTTACTTTTGATACGGGTTTTATTCTCAAGATAGGGCTTTTTGGCGTTCATCCCCATATTGTTATTAGGAAGCCCAAAGATTTGATTATCAATTAAAATGTTGTAATCGGTGGTGTTATAGATATTGGGCAGGAAGTAACGCTGGCTTTCTTGGCGATACAAGCTCAAATCGGCCATAAAAAATATTTTGAGATAGGTTTTATCAAATTTGATTTTGGGGTCGTCGATAAATGAAAAAATATGCTCAGTGATCCAAGTTTTGCAAAACTCAAGGATTTGAAGATCGGGAGTGCCAATTGATGTTTCAATAGTGTTATAAATCTCAAGGCTCTTTCCTTTGTATTTAAGACGAGGATCGCTAAGAATAGCATAATAGTTGTTAATAATATCGGGGTTAAGTTTAGTACTGCCCTTATTATCAGGCAGTAGATTATCTTTTTTTATCCAGAAAGATAAAAAGTTGTTGCTGTGAATCACTTTTTTTCCATCAATGGGCTTGTTCATATCCAATAACTTCGATAAATAATCACGCTCTATAAAATCATCAAAACCAATCCGTTCAAATTTATTTTTGATCACATCTTTTTGATCAATGATTTGGCCTTGCAGATCTACCAGAATATAGGTGCCGGGATCGAGGGTATAATTGTCCGTGATCAGGGCATCACCAGCTTCAGCAAATTTTTGCTTAAAAATACCAATACAATCTTTTAGCATCGCATCACCTCCTAGGCGAATTTATAACCACAAAAGCCAAAGCCGCGGGAACCTGCTTCCAACAACCCGCAGCCCAAAGCCGTATAGGCAAGTTTTTGAGCAGATGGATTGGGTTCAACCATCAGGGTTAGCTTGTCGCCTAAAAGTTTGATGTTTTTGTAGGGGACAGCGATTGGCTTATGGTTATCGAATTTGATGTGAGAAAAAAAGGGGAAGTCTTCGTCGATTTTTGTGTTGGTAATATAGTTGAATTTTTTTATGAGATTTTCCCGTAGATGTCTTTCAAAAGTATCAAGATTCATAGCAGTTCGCCAATAACCCTGATCGGTCTTTAGTACGCAGGGAGTGAGGGTGTAAATTTTTGCGAGTTGAACTGGGGGCAGTATTTTTGATTGAATGGTTAGGGTTTTTAGAAATGGGGTATAAGCGTTTTGTAGTTTGGCCATAAATAGCTGTCCCAGTTCTTCATTAACGGTTCGGAGGGTGAAGGAATAGACGTTACCTTCGCGATAGACTTTAGTTGCTTCCAAGGGGATTAGTCCAGCAAATGAATATTGTTTAAACTGATTTTTTTCATGCCACCTCAACCAGGTAGAATCGTTTGCAAAGCAGGTGTCGATGAGCTCGCACTGCTTCTGCATCAATATGTCGGTAGGAATGTCTTGTAACACATAGACTTTTACTTCATAGGATAAAATTTTCATTTTGCGCCTCCTTTGCAAGAATAATACACCAAAAGATTATATTTGTCAACGATTTAATCAACTAATTACATATGAAAATAGTTTCTAATTACATATAATAAAAAAATCTAAATAAAATCGACATCGCATGTTGAGGTTCGGCAGGTTATCAAATAGTTGGTCATCTAATAACATAATTTAAATACAAAAATTTGTTACGGTTCGAAAATTGATTATACCTGAATTTTTTAAAACTGTATATAAGAACTTATGATTTTGCTAATTCCTCTTATCGTAACCTAACCAAATTTAGGAGGAATAAAACCTAAAATATTGGCAAGCGTGAGAAGACACACTTGCCAATATTAAATATCATATACTGGTTATTACTGATTTAAGTCCAGTAAAATTACTAGGAAAGACTACTCAATTTTATTCATTATAAAGTTAAACCATCAGCGGGGCTTCTCTACATCATCCCAATCGCTTCCATCGGGCAGGTTTTGGCGCAGCGGGTACAGCCGGTGCAGCGGTAGTATTCATCGAGCACCGGGTAGGCTTTCTGGTAGCGGTCGATATCGGTTTTGCGCAGGGCGATGCAGCTCAGCGGGCAATCGCCAGCACAGATACCACAAGCCATGCAAGACTCATAATCGATGACGGGTTTTTTCTTATCAGCCATGGGTGAAGCCCTCCATTTCCAGATCACAGAAGCCCAGGTCAGAAAGGGCGGTTTTAGTGGGGATACCGGTTTTTTTGTCCCAGCCCATAAACTGGTAGTGAATGCTCATCATTTCGTCGATATCAAAATGTTTGCCTTTAAGGGGACCAGCGGTTAAGGGCGGGTGGCCGCCAAGACGCTGATTCATCTTAAAATCGCGGGGGTTGATGCCTTCCCGGATATTAAAGGCCTGGCGCAGGGTTTGCATCCGCAGTCCGATGGTCATGTATTCGTTGGCGGTTTTTTGCCAGCCGGTGGCAGCGTTGAGATAATCAAAAAGCTTAAAATGATTGAGTCCGCTGACCAGGGCAAAAAAACAGCCGCCGGAGCCATCAAGAATCTGTTTGATACAGGCATTAATCATCGATTTCAGGCCGACCTGATTGGTGGCTTCGTATTCGTCGTTTTTATCTTCGCCCAGCTTGACCTTGGGAGCCCAGCTGACATCCTCCCAAATCCGCATGTAGGTGTAATAACTGCCGGCGCCGATGGTGTGGCGGCCGGGGGTGGGATCGCAGCAATAGTGGATGCCGAGGATCGGGTCGAGCCGGGGATCATGCATGCCCGGTTCCTGTCCACCGGCGTGGATCGCCAGGGGTGCCGATTCAATACCGAGGATGGCGCTGGCTTTTTTAACACCGTGCTGTAGAATTGCGCCAAAGCCGACCCCGGCAATCATTTGTTCAACCAGGGTGATGATGGCTGGGGCATTGCCCCAGGTCAGATCCAGTCCGCCGGTGACTTCCTGGCTGAGCCAGCCTTTTTCGTAACACTCCATCGCAAAGGCGATGGTATTTCCGGCTGAGATACTGTCCATTCCGCCCCGGTTAAGCAGTTCGTTGATTATAAAAATGGAATCCCGGTTCTGGTTTAACAGCAGTGACCCAAAGGCGGCGACGGTTTCGTACTCCGGTTTATGGGTGTGGGGAAAACGGCCTTTGGAGATGCCGCTGATATCGCAGACCCCACCGCAGCCAATCACGCAGGAATAGCAGTGATACTTTTTGGTTTCGTGCTTTTGGATCCGGTCGGGATTCATATGACGATAATTGCGATAGGGAAAATCCGCCACCGAACCCTTCCAGTTTTTGACCGGGGTATCGCCCATGGTGATACCCATGGTGTTGGTAAAGCCAGTGCCCCATTTTTTGATGATCGCCGTTGATAACATGCCGTCAATCGGAATCGCCTTATCGGTAGCGACCATCGATCTGCCCATCATCGGTAGCATCGCCCCGGTGGCCATCGCGGGCAGATTAGCGGCCTTGACTTTTTTGGCATAATCCTGACTGATCGCTTTGATAGCCAGGGAGTCATGGGAACGGATCATTTTTGAACCCGCCAGGACGACGGCCTTTAGTTTTTTTGATCCCATCACGGTGCCGACTCCTGAGCGAGCCGCCATCCGGCCGCCGTCGTTGGAAATCCCGGCGATCAGGGACTGATGCTCGCCAGCCGGGCCAATGGCGGCGATCGCCAGTTTTTTATTAGCCGTGATCATCTGATTAATGGCGGCTTCGGTTTCGACGGTGTCAAGACCCCAGAGATCAGCGGCATCGCGGAGCTGCGGGCCGGCATTGTCGATCAAGAGCATTTTAGGGGTAGCCGCCTGACCCTTAAAAAAGATCCCGTCATAGCCGCTTTGTTTGAGTGCCGGCGAAAAGGTGCCACCGCAATTGGCATCACCAAAGCCGCCGGTCAGCGGCGATTTGGTGACGGCCAGCCAGCGGCCGGTCATAAAAGAGCCGGTGCCGGTCAGGAGGCCGCTGACAAAACCGAGGATATTATCTGGTCCCAGGGGATCGGCTCCGGGGGGCAGATATTTATATAACCCGGATTTCGAGTAAAAGCATAGAAATTTAGCAATTTCAGCCAAATCAGTGCTCACAAACCCCATAAAACGGTAAGAATAATCCAAAATCACAAATGTAGTGACCGAAAATAGAATTTTACTTATTTAAAAACATCCTATGTTATGGTTCGGCGAGGGGGTGAATGCGGTTCCGTAGCCTTTTGCGTAATTTAAAAACATCCTATGTTATGGTTCGGCGTCTTTTCTTCT